>JAHEAS010000749.1 GCA_024642645.1 Saprospirales bacterium
TGGTCGGCGACAATTATGTGGTAAAAAAAGGCTTGGAGCCGGGTACTGAAATCGCTGTGAACGGCACGTTTTCCATTGATGCTGCTGCGCAATTGGCGGGTAAGCCGAGCATGATGAACCCAAGCGGCGGCACAGCAATGACCGGGCATCAGCACGGCGGAAGTGCCACCGCAACCATGCCAGCGATGGAAGTGAGCAAGCCCGCCAAGGCAGCGGTGAAGCAGTTGTTTGACCTTTATTTCCCCATGAAAGATGCGTTGATAAAAGGCGATTTTGCCACGGCCAAAAAGCAGGGGGAGGACTTGAAAAAAGCTTTTGAAAAGACGAGCATGGGCTTGTTCTCTGGCCCGGCGCACGACCATTGGATGAAACACAGTGGCGCTGCTGTGGCGGCCCTGAACAAGCTAGTTACTTCAAAAGACGTGGAGGCAGCGAGGCTGCAATTCAAGCCACTTTCTGAGCAAATGTTGGCCTTGGCGAAGGCATTCGGTCCATTTGGAGAACCCATTTTCGTGCAGCACTGCCCGATGGCTGACGACAACAGCGGGGCGGATTGGCTGAGCTTGGACAAGGAAATCCGTAACCCCTATTTTGGGGAGAAAATGCTGAAATGTGGGAGCGTGACGGAGACGATTAAGTGAAAAAGTGGTCAGCGAGTTGTTGTGAAAAAGGCTAAAATCACCAATTCATCTATTTTTTTCGTTAAAACAATAATTATCACCTAAAATTATTCCCTCGACCAAAGAAATTACCTTCTCTTTGCAATGCCTACCACAAAGTGCAACAATGAGTTGTAACGAAGGAAGGCGTAAAAAAAATTAATCATGCTTCGATACAATGCCGATATCCGTTCCGTAATTTTTATGCTACTTACTGGCTTTTTGCTGGTTTTCCTTTGGCAAAATGGCAGCGAACTGAGTACCCTCCAATTCGTTCCACTTTACATTCTACAATTGTACATGGCCGTTGTCATTGCTGTTTTGGTACACAACCACCAGCACCTGCCCATGTGGAAGAACAAATGGATGAACGTCCTCACCGACAATTTTCTGACAGCTTTTTATGGCTTTCCGGTTTTCGGATGGATACCCACGCACAACTCCAACCACCACGTGCACGTCAACAAGGAGGAAGACTATACCCGCACCTATCAGGTAACGGAGAAAAACAACCTCCTCACACTCATCACCTACCCGGGACTAAGCGGCATGAAGCAACAAAAAGCGATTTTCCAATACATGGTGGCGCTTTATGGTGAAAACCGTAGGAAGTTCTGGTTCCACATGCTACAAGTGTTTAGCATGGTAGGCATCATCGTGGTCGCACTGCTGCTCGATTGGCGCAAGGCGATTTGGTACGTCATTATCCCTCAGCAGGTGTCCCTGTTCAGTGTCCTGATTTTCAACTACGTGCAACACATCCACGCTGATGAAGAGTCACCTATCAACCACTCCCGCAATTTCACGGGCTGGGGGCTGAACTTCACCCTGCCCAACAACGGATTCCACACGGCACACCACATGTCGCCAGGCATCCATTGGAGCAAATTGGCTGACAAGCACAAGGAAATCGAAAGTCAAATTGATCCACGGCTCAATGAAAAGAGCTTCCTGTGGTTCATCTTCAAAACGTATTTCTTGGGGCCGATAATTCCAGCTTTCCGCACGCAGAACATGCGTTTTGAGCGGATGGGAAAGGTGGCGAAAGTGGCTTAAATATTAAGACTTTGCTTGGCTGCCATGCGCTTTTTCAGGTATAGGAAAAGCAGCAATAATGCGGCAACGGACAGGCTGGTGTACAACACCAGCCTGTTTTCTTTTTTGGGCATTGGGGTTTCGGTGATGGTCAAAAGCTGGTTGGCCGATTGGTTCAGCAGCACCTGCCGATTGCCGCCCGACCAAGTGACAATCACGGAGTCCACCACGGTGGCGTTGCCGAGCCCGAAATGCGCAATCGTGGAATTTTGGGAGAGGTGGCTGGAGCCGCCGCCGTCTATTTCCCGAATCATTTGGGCCTTGCCAAACACGATTCTCACCCTTGAACCGATGCCGTGTTTTTCCGCTTCTACGCCAGCCAGCGCCACTTTCAGCCAGTTCCCGTGCGTGGAATCATTGCGAAAAAGCTTGGTCATGGACGGCATCGGGTAGTCTTTAATCGGTTTTTGGTTGATGACCAGAAGGTCCATGTCCCCGTCGTTGTCGAAGTCAAAAACAACGGAGCCACGGCCCATGCCGTAATCGTTGACACCAGCCGCACGGGCATTGTCTTGGAACTTGCCGCCCATGTTTTCGAACAGGAAATTGCCCATGGGCACGCAGTTGGGGTTTAGGTCGCCGTTAGCAACGAAGAGGTCGAGGTCGCCGTCATGGTCAAAGTCGGCCCAGTTTGCCCCCCAACTGATGGTAAACATGGACATGCCCAGTTCTTTCGACAGGTCTTGGTACGGCTTGCCTGCGCCTTGGGTCACCATGAACCGGTTGAACTTTATATTGGTGATGAAATAATCGAGGAATCCATTATTGTCATAATCACCCACAGCGGCGGCCATGGCGTTGATGCGCAAGGCCATACCCGCCTCCTTTTC
>JAHEAS010000750.1 GCA_024642645.1 Saprospirales bacterium
TCGCCGAGATACTCGGTACAGTGGGAGGCTTTGGTTCGTCGCTGTTTTTTGTTCCTATTGCTGGGTACTTTTTGGATTTTCATTCAGTGTTGGGCATTACAGCCTTGTTCCATGTGTCTAGTAACCTGACCAAGATTGGCTTTTTCCGCAAGGGCTTCGACAAGCGACTTACGCTGACCATTGGTATCCCTGCCGTGGTTTTCGTGCTGCTTGGAGCTTACTTGAGCAAGTTCATTGACGCAAAATTTTTAGAAATCTCATTGTCCATCTTCCTGATAGTGCTAAGCCTATTGTTCTTGTTAGTGAAAAAATTAACTATCCGACCAACCACGTTGAATTCCATTGGTGGGGGTGTGGGTTCTGGTTTATTGGCGGGCTTGCTGGGTACAGGCGGGGCTGTCAGGGGCATTACTTTGGCCGCTTTCAACCTCCCGAAAGCAGCATTTATTGCAACGAGCGCTGTCATTGATTTGGGCATTGACGTGAGCCGTAGTTTGATTTACATCTCAAATGGTTATGTTAATAGGAAGGACCTTTACTTAATCCCATTGCTGTTTGTGGTTAGTGTAGCCGGCACCTACCTTGGCAAGAAGTTACTTGCCCACATCTCTGATTCGCATTTCAAGTCGATTGTGCTGGCGCTCATTTTGGTGACTGGCGTTGTGACACTGGTTAGGTTCTTGGTAAACTAAAGATGTGAATCGACTAATGGACAGCAACTCAACTGCCATATTTCCACACTGTCCCTGAATATTTTTACAATAAGGCTATTTGCTGCTTTCTCAATTGAATCACCCAAATCAACATGGTAATAAAATCCAGAAGTTTCTTTGTGAAGGAAAACTTTGTTTGATTCATCGTTATTGATTACTAATGTAGGAACCATGTGGTTATCGCTGTCTTCGAACCTGCCAGTTACTTTTTCATTAAATTCGGTTCGTTTGAACCAATCGCCACAAATACAGTCAAGTTTGCCTTGTTCATTATTTCGTTCAAACCCGATTTTAGAAACTAAAATTATAGTAATGAATCCCAAAATGCCGAGTAGATGGAAATGAAAACGGGTATAGTTTTTAAAATACTTCATTTTTTTAATTTAGCACCTGCCTTGCTTTTGTAAAGCTTACCAAAGCTAAAAGAAGTACGAAACAATTGCCTGAATAAAGCTAATCTTGTGAATTAATTCGAGCCTTTAATCACTTCAATTGTTCAAGATTGAAACATCATCGTATATCAATCGGTCAAGAGATGAAACACTGATAATTGCTCATTGGCTAGTGAAAATTATTATTCGAATTTCAATTTTGCTATCTCCGCAAAATCACCGACCATTGCAATCCAGTAAACCAGCCCAACCTGTGATACCAAATTCCACCATTTAAAAAAAACAAAAATGAGACGTAGTTCAACCATCCTTCTTTGCCTGTGCTTTTTCGCTTGGCAACATGCCTCGGCGCAAGACGCCAAAATGAAGTCTTTTGTTGACGGCCTGATGAAGAAGATGACCATTGAGGAAAAAATCGGTCAACTTAACTTGGTGGTCACTGGCTATGTTCCTACCGGGACGACTGTTAGTTCGGATACCGAGGGGAAAATCAAGAATGGCCAGGTAGGTGGCATGTTCGGAGCGCATGACCCAGTGCGAATGAGGGGGATTCAGGACATCGCTATGAAAAACAGCCGCCTGAAAATTCCGCTATTCTTTGGTCTAGACGTAATTCATGGCCACCGCACTATATTTCCCATTCCACTCGGCCTAGCTGCCACGTGGGATATGAAACTGATTGAACAATCTGCCCGAATTGCTGCGCAAGAAGCCACTGCCGAAGGCCTCAACTGGACCTTTTCGCCCATGGTGGACATTGCCCGTGACCCCCGCTGGGGCCGAATCAGTGAGGGAAATGGTGAAGACCCTTACCTCGGCTCGCAAATCGCAAAGGCGATGGTGCATGGTTACCAAGGCGACGATTTGACCAAAAACAATTCGCTGATGGCCTGCGTAAAACACTTCGCCCTGTATGGGGGAGCGGAAGCTGGGCGTGACTACAACACAGTGGACATGAGCCGCAGCGCAATGTACAATTACTATTTACCACCTTACAAGGCCGCCGTGGAAGCAGGCGTAGGAAGCGTCATGACCAGCTTCAACGTCGTAGATGAGGTGCCTGCCAGCGGGAATCGTTGGTTGATGACCGATTTGCTAAGAACCCAATGGGGCTTCAAAGGTTTCGTCGTGACAGACTATACGGCTGTCAACGAGATGACGGAGCATGGACTGGGCGACTTGCAAACAGTTTCTGCCCTAGCCCTAAAAGCTGGTGTAGATATGGACATGGTTGGCGAAGGCTTTTTGACTACCCTCAAAAAATCGCTGAACGAGGGCAAGGTGAAAATGGCGGATTTAGACCTAGCCTGCCGTCGTATTTTGGAAGCTAAATGGAAGATGGGCCTCTTCGAAGACCCTTATCGCCGCTTGGACGCCAGCCGCCCTGCCAAGGAAATCATGACGCCTGAAAACCGCAAGGTTGCACGTCAGATTGCTTCTCATAGTTTTGTTCTTTTGAAAAACGAAAACCAAGTTTT
>JAHEAS010000077.1 GCA_024642645.1 Saprospirales bacterium
CAAGGCGGTATTTTTATGGTAAGAAAAAATGGAAAATATGGAGTCGTGGACCTTAATCGGAAAATATTGATTGAGCCAATTTATGATAAAATGAACTCCACAACTGGCGGGTATTATATTTTTCAAAAAGGGCAAGATACAATCATGTGGAAATTCACCCCGATGAAGGGTTATCCAGTATTTGAAAAGACCAAACCCGCCGAAGTAAAAGAAGAAAGCCCCATACCTGGCTATATTAAATTGGTAAACAAAGTTTCCAATAAAGAAACAAGGTATGGTTTTGCCAACATGAAGGGCGATACCCTCGTACCCCCTATTTATTACCTTGGTGAATGCCTGCCCGATGGCTATGCCATTGCCAGCCAAGATGGGCAAAAATGGGGATTCATAGACATCCACAACAAGGTTCTCCTCGATTTTAAATACGACAAGTTGCGTGTCAAAATCCCTGCTAACATGCAGGTTCCTTTGAAAAAAGATGATAAAATGGGTGTTGTACAGCTGCCAGAGGGCAAGGTCTTGTTACCTTTTGAATATGATATGCTTACCATAAATAAGCGTATAAAAGCGAGAGCATACCAAGCCCAAAAGGATAAGGCATGGGGCATAATTGACGCCAATGGCATTTCCCTGCTTCCCATGGAATATGATGCGCTTATTGGGGAAAGCAATAATACACTTGTATTAAAAAAGGGTAACCTCTACGGCACATGGTCACCATATTCCGAAAAAACTTCCGGCCTCGTTTTTGATGAAATTTCCAATCGAGACGATAGTATTTGCTTCGTAAAAAAGGGCGAACTATGGGCACTCTTTAATTCCGTACAAGTTAAGGAAATAACGTCATTTAAGTACACCAAAATAAATAAATCAGGGGTTTTCTTGGTCGGAGAAATTCAAGAAAATGGCCAAACCATGAGACATCTTTTAGACAAAAATGGCAACGAAGTATTGCCCCCAGAAAATGCCACCATGTATGGTTTTGCCGACGGAAGCTGCTTCGTGAAACGAGCCAATTCGAGCATACATATTGACGAAGAAGGCAACCTCCTCCATGAATTTGACGATAAATCAGCCAATGTTTTTGATAAAACCTGGATAAGTGCCAAGGACAAAAAAGGCAACCCAGCCTTTATCCATGCTTCTTGCAGGCCCGGCAAGGAAATCTGGCTTGAATCAGTTGGCAAACTTAGCGAAGGTTTACGTGCTTGCAAGTACAATGGCAAATACGGCTACATGAACGATAATGGTGAATGGGCAATCAAACCGATATTTGATGATGCTAAGGATGCGTCATCAAAATTCCTGCGTGTAAAATATAGTGGGAAATGGGGTGTATTGAAAAACTCAGCGTCCAAATAACCATTGAGGTTTAAACAAAAAAAAGCCCCGCGCCTCTCAGCGCAGAGCTTTCTTCATCTCAGAAATCAATTTCTTTTTTAACGCCACCATCACCAGCCGAATATCCACCTTATTACTTCCCTTACAACAGGAAGTACAGGCAGATTCGTGATTGAACACGTATCTCATATTTGCCAAATCCAATAGCTTGGCAAAGGCTTAAAAAATAAAAAAGCCGCCTCAGATTAATTTCTAGAAGCGGCTTTTTCATTGGGACAAACTTGTCGCTACTCAATCAAATGCTGCTCAATCCCCGCCCCCTCACTGGGTTCCTCGTTCAGCTTGGTCACATCGGCAAATGCAGCGTAAATCATGCAATAGGCGGCTGGGAGGGTTGCCAATATACCGACGCACAATAGCAAAATGCCAGCGACCATTATTAGCCCAACCACAAACGTAAAGAGGAAATACATCAGCCAATGCTTGGTCAACAGCCTTCGGCTGGCTTCCATGGCGTCCCAGAATTCAAGCCTGAAAAAGGCGATGAAAAGATATGTCCAGGCATAGGCAATACTCAAAAACATGGCGGGCAGCAACAATAAAAAAGACCAAACTGGCGGGAAATCAGGAAAGTCTGGCAGCGGTGTGCCGGGGTTTTGCCCCACTTCCATGTACCATTCCACCCATCCCGATTTATAGATTAGGTAACCGAAGGGTATCAAAGTGACACCAATGATAAGCCCTATGACCACGGCAGCCAGGGCCAGCTGCACCGTGAAGTCAAACCCCTTGAAAAAAGTAGCAAAATCGGGGCGCTCTCCTCGGGCCAGCTTATTTGCAAAAAGGTACATGCCTACCGTGAGGGCGGGAGAGACCACCAATTGATTGGCAACGCTGCCAACAAACGGGATCATACCGATAACACTGACGAGTATCAAAAAAATGACTGCAAAGCCAATGAAACTGCCCATGTCCTTCTGAAATATCTCGAAACCACGGCCGATGTAGTCGCCAAACTTGAACTCACTTGGTTCGCTGAGAATCCTTTCAATCCTTGCTTTTGGTTCTTCTGTCATGTTTTAGTTTTTATTGGTGAGAAATCTGAGGTTAAATGTAGGGCAAGGGTTTCGAAAATCAAAAGTTGCTTCGCAAACAGGTATTTTTTCCAATCACAGTTTTGTTGCAAGGCTGCTTAACTTTGCGACCTGATTAAAAAACCCAACATGATTCAAAGTGACATACTCGTCCTAGGCTCCGGCATTGCCGGTCTCACATTTGCCCTCAAAATAGCACAGGAACGCCCTGACCTCAAGGTGACCGTGCTCACCAAAACCAACGAAACTGAAAGCAATACCCGTTACGCCCAAGGTGGCGTGGCTGCCGTTTGGGACTTCAAGACGGACAGCTACCAAAAGCATATTGAGGACACCCTCATCGCTGGCGACGGGCTTTGTGACCCTAAAATTGTGGAAATCGTGGTGAAGGAAGGCCCGGAGCGGGTGCAGGAAATCATTGACTGGGGCGCCCGTTTTGACAAAAACAAAACCGAAACCTACGACCTCGCCAAAGAAGGTGGCCACAGCGAAAACCGCATCCTGCATTACAAAGACCTCACCGGCTGGGAAATGCAGCGAACCCTCAGCGAGCAAGCTGACCTGTCGCCGAATATCACTGTACTGGAACACTACTTTGCCATTGACGTCATTACGCAACACCACCTCGGCCACACAGTGACCCGGGTGACGCCCGATATCGAATGCTACGGCGCCTACGCCCTGAACAAAAAAACCGGAGAAATGGAGACGCTGTTGGCTAAGGTAACGGTGCTAGCTACGGGCGGCGCTGGCCAGGTTTACCGCAACACCACCAACCCCGTCATCGCCAGTGGCGACGGCATGGCAATGGTCTATCGGGCGAAGGGCCGCATCCAGAACATGGAGTTCGTGCAGTTCCACCCGACGGCGCTGTACAACCCGGCGGGCGACAATCCGGCCTTCCTCGTGTCCGAAGCGGTGAGAGGGTTTGGGGCGATACTCAAAACGCCACAGGGCGAGGAGTTCATGAAAAAATATGATGAACGGGGTAGTCTAGCCCCCCGTGACATTGTGGCCAGGGCCATTGACCGGGAGATGAAAATACAGGGTGCTGAGTACATGTGCCTCGACTGCCGCCACCTCGACAAGGAGGGTTTCGTGGCGCATTTTCCCACCATTTATGAAAAATGCCTGAGCATCGGCATTGACCCGATGAAGGACATGATACCCGTGACGCCCGCCTGCCACTACATGTGCGGTGGCATCCATACCGACGAAATGGGGCGCACCAGTATCCAGCGCCTCTACGCCGCTGGGGAGTGTACTTGCACGGGCCTGCACGGCGCCAATCGCCTCGCTTCCAACTCCCTGCTCGAAGCAATGGTGTTTGCCCATCGCATTTACCTTGAAGTACGGGAAAAAATTGACGGCATCGCCTTGCCCAGTGCCGCCATTCCCGATTGGAACGCCCAGGGTACAATGGATCCACAGGAGTTGATTCTCATTACCCAGAGCATCAAGGAATTGAAGGACGTGATGAGCTATTACGTGGGCATCGTACGCAGCAACGAGCGTCTTAAACGGGCCAGCGACCGCCTCTACTTGCTGTACAAGGAAACGGAGGAACTGTACAACAAAACAACCATTTCGCCACAACTTTGTGAGCTTCGCAATCTCATCACCATCGCCTACCTCATCACCCGGTCAGCGGCCATGCGACGGGAGAGCAGGGGTCTGCATTTCACCACGGACTATCCCGATGAGCTTGATTTCATTGATTTGATGTTGCTTTAGAGCGTGAGCAAGTGAGAGATGTATGCGGGTGAGAGAATGAAATAACGTGAATTGCGTTTAAGGATAAAATCCATTTTGCCAAAAATGAAAAAGATTCAACTGCTCGTATTCCTTGTTTTTTTGGGAGTAAACTGGTCGCTTGCGCAAACAGGCGAACTGCCTTCCCTCGAAGATTTTTTACAAAAAAACAACCTTCCCACGCAAATATCGCCCGAAGGGATTCACTACCTGATGACCCGAAAAGGCAACGGTCCGACTCCTATCAAAGGCAACTATGTGCTGCTCAGTTACCGGGCCATGCTGCTCGACAGCACCGTGTTCGACCAGACCGAAACGGATAATCCACTAGTGTTCCAGATAGGCAATCATGAGGTCATCAAGGGCCTCGACCACGGGGTGCAGCTGTTGAATAAAGGGAGTACGGCAACGCTGTTCGTGCCCCCAACATTGGGCTACCAACAGTACGGGGTGCAGGGTTCCGTACCCCCAAATGCTGGGCTTATATACGAAGTGGAATTGCTGGATGTGATGAATTTTGACCAGTACGACCAGTACATGCGAGAGTTGGAGGATAGGGAACGACTGGCCTACGAACAGCACAGAATAGCCCAATTCCAAAAGGATATGCAATCAATCGAAACGTATGCTTCTGCCCATAACCTAATCGTCAGGCGCACCAATTCGGGCCTAAGCTATGGGGTCACGAAACAAGGAAAAGGTGCCGCACCGAAGCCTGGGGACCAAGTCAAGGTCGCTTATCAGGGCTTTTTGCTGGATGACACCGCTTTTGACCAATCGGAAAAATTTGAGTTCACGCTGGGCGCTGCCAAGGTTATTGAAGGCTGGGAGGAGGGCCTGAGATTCTTCGTCCCCGGCAGTGAAGGCTGGCTGCTCGTGCCTTCCAAACTGGCTTATGGGCCACTCCCCGTTGGCAAGATACCCGCCAACAGCGTGCTTATTTTTAAGATAAAAATGCTGAAGAATTAGTGGGGTACGGTCTAGTTGCATTATTAGTGTCCTTTTATTTTTCATGCTGCAACGATTGCATTGTTGAGATTGCCTAGCCATTTTGAAACTACAATTCATCCACCAACTTCCACAACTCATCGGAAACCATTCGCCCGTCACGTCTACGACGCTCATTTTTGCCCCATCAAATTTTTCATCATCAAATTGGCGTCATGAAAATCACCCGACAGTTAAGAATCACATTTTCGATGCTGCTACTGGCAGCACTGGGCTTCGCCCAAAACCCCACCCAAACCATCCGGGGCAGCGTCCTCGACCAACAATCTGACGTGCCACTCATCGGTGTCACCATCGAACTGCTCGACGCACTGGAACCCACAGGCGTCGTCACCGAACCGGACGGCTCGTTTGCCCTAGAAAAAGTACCCGTCGGCAGACAGACCCTGCGTTTCAGCTACATCGGCTATGAGGGCGTCACCATCCCGAACATCGTCGTAACGTCAGGCAAAGAAGTTTTTTTGGAGGTGAAAATGGCCGAGTCGTACACTCAACTGAACGAAGTCGTTGTGACCGCCCAGGTGGATAAGGATAAGGCTGGCAACGAACTGGCTACTATCAGTGCCCGGCAGTTCTCGCTAGAGGAGGTGACCCGCTACTCTGGCGCCCGCAACGATGCCGCTCGCATGGCCGCCAATTTTGCTGGCGTAAACATTAGCGACGACAGCCGCAACGACATTGTCATCCGGGGCAACTCTCCAACTGGTCTGCTCTGGCGCTTGGACGGTGTGGCCATTCCGAACCCGAATCACTATTCCACGCTAGGTACCACGGGCGGTCCAGTGAGCGCCCTGAATACGAACTTGCTGAAAAACAGCGATTTTCTAACTTCCGCCTTTCCTGCGGAATATGGCAACGCACTTTCTGGCGTGTTCGACATCGCATTGCGGAGTGGCAACAAAGAAAACCACGAGTACACGTTCCAGTTGGCGGCATTCAGCGGCTTGGAGGCGATGGCAGAAGGGCCGTTGGAAGGAAAAAAGCGAAAGGAAAAAGGAAAAAGTGAGGGCAACGGAGGGTCTTACCTCGTCAGCTACCGACATTCTTTTGCAGAATTGGCCGTGGAAGCTGGCCTCAACATCGGTACCACCGCCACGCCGAAGTACAAAGATTTGTCTTTCAAAGTGGATTTGCCCAAAACCAAATTCGGCAATTTCAGCTTGTTCGGCATCGGCGGCCTGAGTACAATTGACTTTATTGGAAAGGACTTGGCGGCGGATGATTTTTATGGTGAAACCGACCAGAATAGCTACGTGACCTCGCAGCTCGGCATCATCGGACTAACCCACCGCTTGTTGCTCAACGAAACCACTTACCTCAAAACGACCATCGTTGCATCCAACTCCAGCAACACCTATAAGGAGGAGCGGGTACTGGCAGACCAAAGTGTCCGCCAGCACTTAGCCGTGGATGATGCCGTGAACCGCTACACGATTTCAAGTCTTTTGAATAAAAAATACAATGCTCGGCTAACGTTGCGCACGGGCGTTATTGGCGAGGTTTTTAACCTGAAAAACAACCTGCGTGACCGGGAAGCTCGCCCCGACTGGGTGACGCTCCGTGATTTCAACGGTAACCTTGGCCTGCTTCAGGCATACGCACAATCGCAGTACCGCCTCTCCGAAAGGTTCACGCTGAACGCTGGCCTGCACGGTCAATACTTGACTTTCAATGATACTTGGGCGGTGGAGCCACGCCTTGCCGTCAACTACCACCTGACGCCCAGCCAGACGCTGAACCTCGGCTATGGCTTGCACAGCCAGATGCAGCCACTGCCGATGTACTTTCTGCAAATCCAGCAGGTCGATGGCAGCTTTGTCCGTACCAACAAGGACATGGAGTTCACTCGCAGTCACCAAGTAGTGCTTGGCTACGACTTGAAAGTGGGCGGCGACTGGCGAATCAAGGCGGAAACTTACTACCAGGCACTCGGCAATGTGCCTGTGGAAAGCATTTCCGGCAGTTTTTCAATGCTGAACGTGGGTGCTGATTTCGGTTTTCCAGAAGCGCAATTTTTGGTAAACGAAGGCACTGGCAAAAACTACGGCGTCGAACTGACGGTGGAGAAGTTTTTCAGCCGTGGCTACTACGTGCTGGTGACTGGCTCTTTGTTTGACAGCAAATACAAGGGCAGCGACGGTGTGGAGCGCAACACGGCATTCAACAACAAGTACACTTTGAATTTCCTTGCGGGAAAAGAAGTGAAAATTGGCAAAGACAAGCGCAATGCGCTGACTTTTGACACCAAATTCACCACGGCGGGCGGGCGCTACTTGACGCCGATTGACCTAGCTGCGAGCATTGCCGAAGGCAAGCAAGTGTTCCAAGAAAACAAGGCTTACAGCGAGCGGATTGACCCATACCTGCGCTGGGACGTAAAATTTGGCTACCGCCTCAACAGCAAAAAACGCAAACTGTCTCAACAGTTTTTCCTCGATTTCCAAAATGTGACGAACCACGAAAACGTGTTCACCTACCGCTTCAACCGCCAAAAAGGCGAGGTACAGCAGGTGAACCAGATTGGCTTCTTCCCGGATGTGTTGTGGAGAGTCCAATTCTAAGCGAGTGATCGGGGAGAGAGAAGTGAGCAGCGTGTGGCTCACTCGCTTACCCACTAATTTCTGGAAGAGAAGGAGGAGGCTCCGATAATCTGGTCGTAGCGACCGCCGAAGGGGCGGTAATAGACCAGAATCGTGTAGTAATTGTCGGTCTCGTGCCAGTTGCCTTCTGTTTCCTCAAAGTCAAGTTCGGTTTTGCCACGTGGCAATGCGGCGTACACGTACTCGTAGTAGCCCTGCTTGAGGTTGAGCTTGGCAATGTAGCAGTTGGTGGCAGGGTTGAAAGTCATTTTGAACGCTGGCTTTAGTTGCCAGTCGGTCAGGCCGCCGAAGACATAAATGTCTTGGTCGGGCATTTCGCCGACGCTGTAGAGCTGAACCATGACGTCCAAGTATTCGCTTTGGAGGCTATGGAGGTCGTCGGCAAAATTGTCGGCTCCATAAATGTCACGTTCCCGGGCGTCGGCATCAGCCCGCCTTTCGTTTAGCAGGGATTGGCGTTGGCCTTGGATGGTAGCCCGTTCTTGGTTGGAGGCGGCATTGGCCAATCGGGATTGAAAATCCCTTTCTTCCTCTGGCGAAAGCTGTGTGACGAAATCGCCGGCAGAGAACCTACTGTTAGGGTTGTAATTGATGCGGCCCCGCTCGTCGGTGTTTTCGATGACGAAATTTCCGTTGATGTCCCGCCATTCGAAATAGGGCATTTCGCCCCGCTTGAGGTCTTTTTCCAGTATTGAAACGTATTTCCCATCGGTGTCTTTTCCCATGGAAATGATACGGGGGTCGGGGTATCGGATGCCCCGCACATCAATGTAGCGGAACTCCTTGCCCGCAGGGAAAATGATTTTATCTTGGTAATCAAAAACCTCCTGCCCCTGTCGGCTATAAAGGGGTTTCAGGCCAGTAATGGCATTGTCCCAGCGTCCGTTTTGGAGCACCACGGCACTGAGTTCCTGTTGCGGGTTTCGGATGTCAAAACTCTCGTGACTGACGGTGAAATCAATCTCTTGGTGTGTCGTGATTTTATCCACCCAAGCTGGGCGGACGGCCCTGCCGAGCACATTCACCATGTTGTCCACTACCATGAAGCGGCGGGTGAGTACCAAATGCTTTTCGTCTTCATCTTCGTAAACTTTGAGGAGGTAGTTGCCGCTAATCCTGAATTGCATGTCCTGATTGGGCAATGAAAGCCAGTAGTGCGTGTATTTTGAAAAAACTTTGAAGGAATAATCATAATTCCGGATTTGCCCTTCTGAAAAGCCCTCCACATAATCGAACTCGTTGATGCTGGAGGAAGGATTCCAGTTAGCATCACAGTGTTGTACGGAGTACACATAATCTTTGGCATTTGCATCCATTTCATCAAAACTGAGGAGTAGGGTATTTCCACCATTCAACTCAATGGCAGGCATACTGGTCGCCAGTCCGCTCACATGAAACTTGACGGACTTGATGTTTTCAGCATAAATGTAATCGTAGTAAACCAAGTCCTCATCTTGCGAAAAAGCAAGAATTGGCAGAAAAAGCGCCAGTAGTGGAAGTATTTTTTTCATTTCAAAAGACATTGAGTCAACAGAGAAAGTGCAGTTTGGGAGTGCAAACTTGTCGTAATTCTACAACGAATCGCCAAGTTTAGCGAACCTTTGCAGCGCTTTAACGAAAAGCGGCGTTAGAGCGTGTCTGAGATTAAGAAAAATGGCAAAACCCGACAACGATATTTTGGACCAGGAAAATCCAACGCCC
>JAHEAS010000751.1 GCA_024642645.1 Saprospirales bacterium
GGCCGAAGTGAAGCCCCAAAAAACGTTGGGGTCACCGCCAAAAACCTCGTTCACGATGTCGCCGGTGTAGGTGAGCCTGAGTTTGCAGTCGAACCAAACTTCGATGGTCTGGGTGACGGCGTCCCAGTTTACCCGCAGTTTGTGCGAGTCGCAGTCTTCGATATTGGGGTTGGTGGCGTTGGCCTGCGCAGGGCCAGCAAGGTTGTTTGGAGTGCCGTGGTTGAGGACGCCATTTTTCGAAATGGCGACATGGTCAAAGGCGGGATCTCCAAGGTTTGTGTTTTGCCAAGTGTCGAACTCAATGCCCAACGACGGCGACACCCCTTGAAATCCGATGCCCTCGCCCTGCTGCCCAATGCTCGTGCTGACTGGTTGAAGTCCGAAAAGGATGCCGTCAGCGCCGTCAGCGTCCTTGCAGCCCAAGTTTAGTTCCATGATGACCTGAAAGCTGTTGTTGAGGTCTATTTTGTTCTCGTTCCAGATGGAACCGACCTGCCAGTTTTGTGCCGGGGTGAGCGACCAGCAGGTGTCGTTTATTTGCACTGCCGAGCCATTGAGTATGAATTGAGCCAACAGGGAATTGCCAACAAACAGCAAGGCAAGCACAAGGAGTGTAGATTTCTCTTTCATTGGGCTAATGTACTATTTCCTTTTTCCACTTCCTATATCCATAAACGGCCATGAGGGTGTAAATGACCATGACAACAGCCACCAGCACTGCATCCTTTGCCCAAAAAAGAAAAATGGCGAGCGCATCGAAAATAATCCAGTATAGCCAGTTTTCCAGCACTTTTTTGATGGTCAAAAACGTGGCGATAATGCTAAAAGCCGTGATGAGCGAATCGGCATAGGGAAACGAAGTGGGCGTGTATTTTTGGAACAAAAAGCCAAGCGACAGCGTGAGCGACCCGCCTGCCAGCCAAAGCAGCAAGTGCTGGCGCAGTGGCAGCCGTTTTATGGGCAGTTTATCCTCGTTTTTTTGCTTCGCAAAAAGCCAAGTGTACAGCCCGATGAAACCCATCAGCACATAAAAAGCTTGCAGGAGGCCATCCACCCAGAGGTTGTAACGGGCAAAGTCAGCCCAAGCCCACAGTCCGCTGCTAACAATGCCCGATACCCAACACCAAGCACTCTCACGTGCAGCTAACCACACGTACAGCAGTGCCGTGAAAGTGATGGCCCAGTCGAGCGGGTGTTGGGACTTTATTTGCTCCGCAAAAGCGGTTAAAAACTGCGATAATTCCATGCCGGCGACACCTTGAATCGGTTGGTTTCGAATGTTATTTTTTGTAAATATGGAATGAGGTTAACTTATTTTGCGGCTCAATGTACCGCTGTAAGCCGATTATAACGGCATTTTTCCTTTCCTGAGAACTGCACAAAGGTTAGATTAAGCTACACTTTTTATTGGATTTTTCCATGAAACAAAATACCCGATGTAGGGTATAACAATAGTATTTGCATTTTTTGAAATATATACGAGTTTCGGGGTATGGCCACGGCATCTCGCAACTTCATGACTATGCTTTTTACTCAAACTCAGAAATCGAAAACCCATGAAATTTTTCACCCTCTTCACAATTTTCACCTGGGCCATCATCGGCTTTGCCAATGCGCAATGCGACTTGACGACACTCGAAGTCATCAACACCCCCGGGCAAGTGCTCTTCGCCGATGAGGAATGCACCGATGCCCAAGGCTGGACGCACTACTACAACAGCGCCAGCAACCGCATCCTGCTTTCCATCAAAAAAAATGGGCAGAATATCGGCACCCTTAACCAGGGCATGAGCGTAAAAGCTGGTACACTCCCAAGCTACAACACGGGCGGGTTTAACCTCTCCGGTGCGGATTATATCAACACCGAAATCTGGATAGTTGCCAACCGGTATTGGCAAATAACCGGTGCCAACACCATCACAAATCCAGTCCAGGTTCGTTCCTACTTCACCTCTGTGGATGTGTCGGACATTGCCCAAGTTGTGGACGATTTCGGCTTTCTGGTTGACCAAACCGAAGACCTCTACATGTTCACCATCGGCAATGCGAGCGGCCTGTATCCACTTGCCACCTCCACCCAGCCTTTCAATGCAGTGTACACCCTCTACGATATGTTCCCCGGTGGGCAGCCTGATTGGGCAAGTGGTTCTTTCAATGGCTACCCCTACGGTGAGTTTGAGGTGCAAACCCTTGACATCGGCGGCGGCGCTGGCTTCCTCATCTTTCAGAGCAGTGACCCATTGACCATCTCTGGCAAAATTACCCGACCCAGCAACGGCAGTCCGGTACCTGACGTGGATGTGCAGGCAGCGTCCATCAGCATGGACGTGACCAACGCCAACGGTGATTACCATTGCGGCAGCCTCCTATCTGGCTCCGATTACGAGGTAGTACCCCACAAAGACATCAACCACAAAGAAGGCATCACGGTGGTAGATTTGATTGCCATTGCGCAGCACCTAAATGGCTCGCAGCCAATCACCGACCCCTATCGGCTCATTGCCGCCAACGCCAATGCGGACAACATCATCACGTTCACCGACTTGCAAGTTATCAGGGATGTGCTGTTTGGTGCCACAC
>JAHEAS010000078.1:0-6099 GCA_024642645.1 Saprospirales bacterium
GGAAGCTCGCAGCGCCCAACATACCAATGTCGGTATAAACTGCTACCCGGTAATAACCTGATTTGAGCTTGTCTTCTAACGTATGGGTAAACGTAAGTCGCTGATTTTCAACAACATCAGTCTCTTTTTTCTGGACAGCAAGTATATCCATCGCTTGACCATTGATAACAACTTTGGCAGCTATTGGGTTGGAATTCTTGATGGGTGTACCCTTGTCGTCAGTAATGACGAGGTAAAGTGGGCGCAAGCCTCGGAATTCAGGTTTCACCTCAGTTAGGTCGAAACTAACTAGGACACGACGGGCACGGCCAGCCTTGGCGGTGGCCTTTGGCCGCTTCCTTTCCAATTCTACTCGGAATGCACTCGCCTTAAAATTGGCAAGCGTGAGCTTTTTCATCTCATCCTGGATGGTTCTGTTCAGTGTTGCCAGTGCATCGTTTTCAGATTTGGCGCTGGCCAAGTCGTTCGTAAGTTGACCGGTCACCATTCTCAGGCTGTCATTTTCCGATTGCAGGTTCTGGATGTTTCCTTCGAGCCGCATTTTTGCTTTGAGCAATTCCTCAATTTGCGATTTCAAATTGGCCGTTTCGTTGGCGCTCTGCTTCTTGATTTTGGTGATGGCAGCCGATTGCGATGCAATGGTTTTTTCTGCGGAGGTTACAGAGCCTTGGAGTGTTTTGTTCTCTTCGGCGAGGCTGGAATAAGCCGTTTCGAGGCTATCCACTTGACGTTTGAGGTCGTCTCGAAGGCCTGTCAGGTCTCCGACTTGACCATTTAATGCGTCATTTTGCGAAGCAAGTTCTTTTTTGGCGTTGTTGGTGTTGTAGCCCCAGTATCCCAAGCCGATAAGGCCAAGCAATAAAAGGATAACAAGAATAAGCAAACCTTTTTTAGCGTCCATTTTTCTTAAAATTGAAGGATTGAAGAATAGTTGGTTTAGATATTTTAGGGAAAACAGTTTGTGACTGCCCTAAAGTTAATATAATAATGGCAAAAATAGGCCTGATGTTGTGCTCAACAATGATGGGAGGTGGATTTTCATCAAAATTTAATTAAAATATTAAAACGCTAAAAAGGCATCCACTTGTCTTTCGATGGCATTTTGGGTCCCGGCATCAGTGACATTGCCGGCGGTGTCCAATATTTTTTCAATGCTTGAAATAGGGAGTACCTGTGGCATCACCACAGTGCCCACATGGTGTAGGATACCAGTCAGGTGCTCGATGCCTCGCAGGTTGCCTGCACGCCCAGTCGCCACACCGACGAGTGCAGCTTTTTTGCCAAAAAAATTGGCTTTGTAGTCTCTAATAGAACATGCGTCGAGGAAGAGTTTTAGGGCACCGGGAAACCCTCCGTTGTATTCCGGAATGACGTAGACAAATTTGGTGGCTGGTAAGATAAACTCGTCCTGTAAAGCCGCGAGGCTGGGGGATTGCTTCTCTTTTTCATACATATCAGGGTGAAACCAGTCGTGGGGAATGTTCTCTAAAGCAAGCAGTTTTATAGGTTCGGTGGTCTTGGCGGATAGTAGGGTAGTGTAGTGCTTCGCAAAATGTAATGCTTCGCTGTTGAGTCGGTTGGTGCCGGAAATTACGGTTATCATAATTGTTGAAGGAAAGGGTAAAAAGGTCAAAGTGGAAACGGGTGGCTGAGATATAGTGAACTGAAAAGCAAAGACCCCATTTAGTTCGACCTTGGATAATTATTTCCCTCGAAACAACTTTTCAGCCTATTGGTTTTCGCAAAGCCAAATTGAGCCCACTAGCCTACAAGCAATACATTACCATTCTTGCCCAGGGTAAGCCCGTTGGAGGAATTGCATTTCTGCGAGTATGAATCCCATGTGCTCAGAATGTTTTCCGTCCTTTCCGCCAGTTTGCATCCAAGTATCAGCAGGAGCTGTGAGGTTTGATGCTGCCAGAATTTCGGTCATTTTGATGTCCACTTCCCGTTTAATGTTGGTCAAGTCAACGCCTATGCCTTTACTTGCCATCTCTTTTTCCATTTCGTTGGGGGTGGTTAGCTCGCCGGAGTAGGTCCAGAGTTCTTCGATAGCGGCCTGCATTTTGGCGTGGCTAACTTCCGTTCCGTCGCCGAGTCGTTGCATCCATTCCGAGCTAAAACGCAGTTGGTAGGTGATTTCTTTCAGCGATTTAACGGCGAAGCCGGCTAGCCATTCATCCTTGCTTTGGGTCAAAGCCCGGCACATATAATAATTGTAGGTGTCAAAAATGAACTGGCGAACGATGGTGTGAGCAAAGTCACCGTTTGGTTGCTCCACGAGCAGGGTGTTACGGAATTCCCAAGCATCACGCAAGTAGGCGTAGTCGTCCTCCGTTTTGCTTGTTCCATCAGGGCCAATTCCTTCCAGTTCAGCCACTCGTTGGTAGAGGCTTCGAGCCTGCCCGGTTAAGTCGAGTGCTATGTTGGTCAGTGCAATGTCCAGCTCCATTTCAGGAGCATGTCCACACCATTCACCGAGCCGATGACCGAGGATAAGTGCGTTGTCGGCGAGTTGAAGCAGGTAGTTTTTCATGAGTTGAAAATGAAAAATAGAGAAATGAAAATGGAGAACAAGGTTGGTGTTTCAATTGTCCATTTTCAATTATTTAACCTAAGTTGAGGATGCTGATTGATAATGGTTGATTTAGTTGATAAAGGTTGATATTTAGCAGCTTGGGGGTAAAATCAACCCTTATTAACCTCATAAACTCCATCAACCAACTCAAGTCTTAAATTATCCACAACTAGAATTATTTACATGTGAGTCACTTCGTCGGGCACATTGTAAAATGTGGGGTGGCGGTAGATTTTATCCTTGGCTGGTTCAAACAGCGGATCAGAATCATTGGGGTCAGATGCAGTGATGTGTTTAGACTCAACGACCCAAAGGCTTACGCCTTCATTACGGCGAGTGTACAAGTCACGAGCGTTTTCTAGCGCCATTTCAGCATCGGTGGCATGTAGGCTTCCAACGTGCTTGTGGCTAAGACCGCTTTTGCTTCGGATAAATATCTCCCAGAGTGGCCATTCGTTTTTCATAAAAGGTGGAATTTTAATCGTTTAGGGAAAATCTTGTTGCTAGGCAGCTTTTGTTGCCAACTGTGGCTCAAGTTTTCGTTGTTCCTTTTTCGCTGCATGAGCGGAGGCTGCCTCTCGCACCCAAGCGCCATCTTCGTAAGCCTTGTTTCTGGCTTGCAGGCGCTGTTTGTTGCAGGGGCCGTTGCCTTTTACCACGCTCCAAAACTCTTCCCAGTCTATTTCACCAAAATCGTAGCTGCCTTTTTCTTCATTCCAGCGGAGGTCGGGGTCGGGGACGGTTAGACCGAGATATTCGGCTTGAGGCACAGTCACATCCACGAACTGTTGGCGGAGTTCGTCGTTGGTCTTGCGTTTAATTTTCCATTTGAGGGCTTGGTCGGAATGAGAGGACTCGGCATCTTTTGGGCCAAACATCATTAGCGAAGGCCACCACCAGCGGTTGATGGCATCTTGTGCCATGGCTTTTTGCTCAGGAGAGCCTTTGGCCATCGCAATCATGATTTCGTAACCTTGGCGCTGGTGAAAGCTTTCTTCCTTGCAAATGCGCACCATGGCACGGGCATAAGGCCCATAGGAGGTGCGGGTGAGCATGACCTGATTCATAATTGCAGCACCATCTACTAGCCACCCAATGGCTCCGATGTCGGCCCAGTTGAGGGTAGGGTAGTTAAAGATACTGGAGTATTTTGCCTTTCCACTTAGAAGTTGCTGAACAAGGTCGTCGCGATTGGCGCCAAGTGTTTCAGCAGCAGAGTAGAGATAGAGGCCGTGGCCAGCTTCGTCCTGTACTTTGGCGAGCAAAATGAGTTTCCGGCGAAGGGATGGTGCCCTGGTAATCCAGTTACCTTCGGGCAACATCCCTACGATTTCGGAATGGGCGTGCTGAGAAATCTGGCGGATTAATGTTTTCCGGTAGGCGTCCGGCATCCAGTCCTTTGGTTCTATTTTGGTTTCTTCGTCAATCTTGGACTGGAACAATGCTTCAAGATTCAAGCTAGTCATAATTTGGTAAGGCTGAAGTAGAAATTACTATTTTCATGGACAAAGATAATGCGTTTTTGGTTAGAATAGCGAACAGGTGTTCGTATTTTTTATTTGAGAGGGAGTTGGCGTCTGATACTTGTTTGTAGCTTTTTCCTTTTTAAGTATTGTTTTTTGTGGAATCAATTAGGTTTTGGCTATTCATTTTCGAATATAAATCGATGAATATTTGTTAAATGCGTAAAATTGGGTAGCCTTTTTCTTGACAGGGTTTATGATTGTGCTTATGTTTGCGATTGTAACCTGCCGCCAGTGAAAATTTTAGAAACTGATGCTCACCACATTTTTTGATTTTTAGCATCAGTATTAATAAGTATTGATTTGTATTTTTAGTTGTTGCTTACCTAAGTTCTTACATCCTAATAAATTAAAAAACTACCACCTCCCCGCTGGTCTGGTGGTAAATTGCATTTTAGCAATGTAAACGTTTACAGCTATCCCAACCTTGGGGGAGTTGTAGGTATTCCTTTCTTTTTGTCTCTTTAGGATGGGTGTTTTTCAAATTATAATTGTAAACCTAGATTTTCTCGAACAATGACAACACAAAACAACAGTCAAGTTGAATTAGTCAATCAACTGGCTTTCAGGTTAAGGGACATGGGAGTGATTCATCTAAACCTTGATGATACACCAATGTCTGACAGACGAATTATCAATCTGGGAGGTAAGGAAATTCTCAATTTCTCCTCTTGCAACTACGTAGGCCTTGAGGCAGATGAACGGCTTAAACAAGCAGCGATTGAAGGTATTGAAAGATTTGGTACACAGTATTACTGTGTAAGGGCCTACACTTCCTTGAGTTACTACGAAGAGTTGGAAGCTCAGATGAAAGAGATTTTCGGGCACCCCTCTGTCGTGATGCCGACCACCATGCTGGGTCATCTTTCCTGCCTTCCATCTTTAATTAGCAGTGATGATGCAGTCATATTGGACCATCAGGTTCATACCAGTGTCATCATGACTTCCAAAATTTTGAAGGCAAATGGCACTCATGTTGAAATGATTCGACACAATCGGATGGACTATTTGGAATCCAGGATTCAGAAATTGAGTACTGAATACCGCAAGATTTGGTACTTGGCCGATGGGGTGTACTCCATGTACGGAAACATTGCCCCAATGAGTGACTTACATGAGTTGATGAACCGTTATGGGCAATTCCATTTGTATATTGACGATTCGCATGGCATGAGTTGGACTGGGAAGCATGGTTCTGGTTCCGTCTTAGAAAGGATGACGTCGTTTCACCCGCAAATGGTGATGATGACCTCATTGGGCAAGGCATTTGGTGCTTCGGGTGGCGTTGCTGTTTTTCACGACCAAGCGACCAGAGAACTGATTAGGAATACTGGAAGTCCACTCATCTTTACTGGGCCTCTTCAACCCGCAACATTGGCGGCGGCGGTAGCTTCTGCCAAGATTCACCTCAGCAATGAAATGGTGGGTTTGCAAAACAAGTTAAAATCGAACATTGACTATTTCGCAGATAAAGCTCAATCCTTAGGTTTGCCTTTCATCAGTAAAGATAGGACACCGATTTTCTTTCTTGGAGTAAGCCGTTTTGAAGTAGGAGGCAAGCTTGTAAAGGCGTTGCTTGACGCTGGTTTTTTCTCTTGTATAGCCTGTTACCCAAGTGTTCCTTACAATAATACTGGTATTAGGTTTTTAGTGACTTTGAACCATACAAAACAGGACATCGACAACTTGCTTGAGACAATAGCGATTTTGCTTCCTGAAATTTTGGAATCTGAAAATTTCTCGATGGAGCAAATTATGAAGGCATTCTATAAAGAGACGACGCACACCGAACGGCTTCAATCAGCCTAATTGGCAGACATATTGCACTGTTTAAGGTAGTATAGAATGAATCAATCTTAAACAATAGGTGCAGCAACTGAAAAATATCTTAAATTTCTTGGCGATGAAGTACGATGAGTATTTCATCGCTAAGAGTTTGACATACTCACCTTTAGACCTTCGCAAGGCGCGTGTACTTGTATTCATTCATTTATTCCT
>JAHEAS010000078.1:6109-9481 GCA_024642645.1 Saprospirales bacterium
AATAGCTAACTCTCTTTATCCAGGTGTTGATAGTCCAGCAACTATTCCCGGTATCGTAATAGGCGTAGCGCTCACCATTATTTTCAAGCGATTTGGCAACTTTTGGATTTCAGGTAATTTATTGGCCGCTATTCTTTTTCTGATTTTCCTCGAATCGGTATTTGCTACCGGTGGTCTTTATTCTGACAACCTTCTTTGGATGATGGCCACTCCGCTCATTGCAATTCTTTTCGGCAACTCCAGATCTGGAATGGTTTGGTTGGGAATACTGGTAAGTGTTACTGTTTATCTATACATAATAGACCTTCAATCTCCAGGTTTTTACAGAAATCAAACAGCAGAATTGGATGGGCTTTACTACCTTATCACCTACTGTGGTTTATTTGTTATGTTGATTGGCATTGTACTTATTTTTGCCACCGGTCAGTCTATGATTATCAGGGCCTTGGATGAGAAGCAAAAGGAACTCACGAAGCAAAAAGCAGAACTTTCACGACAGACACAAGCACTTATAGCAGCTGAGGAAAAACTGAAATCTATCAACATTGAGCTTGAACAGTTTGCCTATTCAGCATCACACGACCTGAAAGAACCGCTTCGAATGATTGGCAGTTACGTGACATTGATAAAACGTAAACTCGGCACAGACCTTGACAAAAACACGTTGGAGTACATGGGTTTCATAACGGATGGCGTGAAACGCATGGAAAAAATGCTCAATGATTTACTGCAATACTCTAGGCTGGGTAGAAATACGGACCAATTAAAAGACCATGACCTCAATGATACGCTGATGATTGTTATGCAGAACCTGATGTCTTCCATGGAGCTTACTAACACAGCTATCTATGCTAACCAGTTGCCTGTCCTGAATTCTTCTTCTGTTGAAATGATTCAACTTTTCCAGAATCTCATTTCAAATTCAATTAAATTCCGAAAGCCAAATATCGCTCCGGTCATTGGTGTCACCTATCAAGATGGAGCTGAGTATCATCGTTTCATGTTTATGGACAATGGTATTGGCATCCCAGAGAAAAACCGTCAATCTGTGTTCAATATTTTTGAACGCCTTCATTCTATCCAAGACTATGAAGGTAGTGGAATAGGTCTGGCCACGTGCAAAAAGATTGTAAACAACCTTGGAGGTACTATTTGGGTAGAGCCAGAAAAGGAGGACGGAACTACGTTTGTTTTTACCATTCCAAAGAATAGAAATAACTGAAGTAAGCACCATTGGGTGAATTCTGCTAGGTTTTCAGCTTGTCTTTAATTTTTCTCAAACATCAATGCCGCTCAGCTTAGCCTACTGCATCGAGGTTGATGCCATTGTAGTAGGATGTGTTGATGTTTTTTCGCCATTTTACATAGTAAGTGATCTGTCCTGTATGGTAGGAAAAATGCTCTATTACGTGGACCAAAATGCTTACGCCATTTTCTGTAAATCCTTGTACTTCAACGGGTTGTAAAACCTTCTCTGCGTTTAGTTTATTCAATACTTTATCAACCTCCTCCATCAACTCATCTAGGTGTCGAAGTAAAATGGAAGTAGGGAATGGCCCCCTTTCATCGAATTCTTGTTGCCGTTGGCGGTTGTCCGTGTAGCCACCCAGACCACCCAACAGCCACTGCCGTACATTTCCGCAAAGATGCAGCACTAGATTGCCCACACTATTGCTGTTTTCGTTTGGGCGGTACCAGATTTCCTCTGTAGTCAATTCGGCAAGGCATTGCTTGATTCGGGGAACATTTTCTTCCATCAACCGGCGGCGTGCTTCTCGAACGAGCAGTTCTAGATATTCTTCCATTTTGAAGTTTTGATTAATGGTCAAAGGTTAAAAAAAAACAACGTAACCCGATTCTAATTTTGAGGATTGCACTACCTTTCGGCCTAGGCTCTGCCTATGACCTACCCACACTAGCTTCATAAGCACTTGATATTCAACCAGTAAACTTATTTGTCATGAAAAAAATCTTTTACCTACTTGTGGTCACTGTATTGTTTGTGGCATGTGACCCCTACCATTTTGAAGAAACTGTTTTCATTGAACTGAAAAAAGACCCTTGCTTTGGTACCTGTCCCGTTTACAGTTTCAGGGTAGACGGAAAGGGCAATGCAACTTTCTCTGGTATCCGCAACGTGTCTAAACAGGGTGATTGGACTCGGCAACTTTCTCCAACGATAACTAACGAACTTTTCATGGCTTTTGAGAATGGCAAATTCTCTGATTTTCAAGGAGAATACACAGCACAAGTTACAGACCTCCCCACGACTTGGATTACTTATAACAATGGTGTGATAGACAAGACAATCAAAGACTATTACGGTTCGCCCGAAGCGTTGAAGAATTTAGAGAAATTAGTAGAAACGATTGCCGAAGAGGACACAGACTGGGTCAAAATGGGCGAGACACAGCCTGCACCAGCAAGCGAGAACCTTTAACATTAGGTTCAATCTTTAGATATCAAACGATGATGGAATCTGGGAGCCTTTAATTTGCAGGACCTAGTTATTATCTTTGAAAATCCTTTTTTCGACTTTTAATGGATGGAGCTTAATTTTCCAACGACAGCAACCAATGCCACCAAATACTGCCACTAATTCTAACGACGCTAGTTACTTCGAAAAAGCGCTGGAAAATTTCCACCAATTCGTGGGCACCCTAATCATGCACAAAAAGGCCGTTGAGTTCATACGAGAGCATAAACCATGGAGAGGCTTAGACCAACTGGGCTGGATCGTTTGGGTGATAGCGGTTGCGGGAGCGTTGCTCAGTTTCCAGTTTTTTCAGCAGTTGTTTGATACAATTCAAGAATTGCGCAGCAACCAACAACCGCTGACAGCCACCCTATCCAACGTGTTTTCATTTGAAAAAATAACTTGGATAGCACACGGTAGCCGCAAATACCTCATCATGATTGTGATGGAGCTTGTGGTGTTCTATATCATACAAAAGACCCTCGAAATACAAACAGGTCGCAAGCCGGAGCTGACATCCCAAGCATTTATTGATGCAGAAATGCGGATAGTCTCTTCTACCATCTTGGCTTGGGTACTCGAAACCATTGCCCGTTTCCTAGTTGTCAATCTTGCGCTCAACATCCTTGGCTTTGATGGGTTAAAACAACCAGTCGGGTTCCTAATTCAGTGCTATTTCCTTGGCTTTGCCATGGTTGACAACTATCACGAATGCTTTAGATTAAAGGTTTCGCAAAGTGAAAAACGCACTCGTCGAGTGGGGTTAGGGGTTGCGTTAGGTACAGGGCTAGTAGCCCAGTTATTAATGTATGTCCCACTCATTGGAGCCTTTGCTGCTGCGATAATTGGCGCAGTAGCAGCTACGCTTGCCATGGAGCGCTTTGCTCCACTGTCGG
>JAHEAS010000079.1 GCA_024642645.1 Saprospirales bacterium
AGTCAATCACGTAATCAGCATCCAGACCCCGCTGCTGGAGCCTGCCGTCCACGAAGACCTTTTCCGTGCCGCTCAACACAATGATGAAACGCTCACCTTCAGCGCCTTCGAGGCGATATGGACCTTGATTGCCTTCCTGCGCTGTCAGGGTGTTTCTGGCAAATTTGCCCCTGGCTATAGCAGCCGAAGCTTTAGTATCGAGTGAAAGGTTTCTGGTATCGAGCTTGCTGCCCACTGAATGCCTGTTGCCTACTGCCCACTGCTTACTCACCGTAGCGCCTTGCAATTTTTTGAAATAGTTCATGAAATAGCCGTTGGGCTTGGCCAGTTCGTAGTCGCCAGCGATGAGCTTGGTGCGGTCTTTCGAGACTTGGATAAAAATCTTGTCAAACTCTCGAAGTTGCTGCGTGTTGCCTTCCGGTTGCAGCGGGATGTTGTTGTCGGTGATGGCGGCGAGTATTTCGAGGTCGCCGAGGGTGCCCGCCATTTGCAGGTTGAACTGCGAGTTGAGCACGAGATTTTGGTTGTTGCCGAAGGAAAGGCCACGGGTGTAGTTGCCGTTGTAGTCGAGGCCACGCTGGGGGAGCAGGGGGCGCTGTTCATCGGCATAGGGGTCGTACTGATAGCCGATGAGAAAATCGCCGGGCTTTTTCAGGACGGAAGTATCGAGACGGGCGAGGGGGGTGCTGAGGTTGTAGGGGAGGACACGGTATTTTACAATTGATAATTGATAATTGATAATTGAGGTGTCGAAGCTGATTCGGTTGTTGTTTAGGGTGAAAAATTGGGGAGAAATACGCTCGCCAGTGGCTGCATCAGTGGCTTCGACAGAGCCGGGAACAACCGTGAGTGTGTCAAGCAACTGGGGCAGGGTGATCACGGGGATGGTCTTGCTGCGCAGGTTCGAAATTTGCGCAGCAGCCAGCGTGGGCAATATTGCCAAAAGGAAAATGTAGAAATTTCTGCTCATCCAGCCAGTGGTCGGGTTTGGGTAACAAACGTAAATTAACTTACTTTATGGCCTGATAAAAGTTTCTGTGCTGGCCATTTTTGAGACCCAGTTCCTTGCTGGATAAATTTTTTGACTAAAAACTTGCTAAAGTTCAAACACGACCGGATTAATCGCCGTCTCCACCACCTCACCAATCTTTGCCCCCGGACACCAAGTTTCCCAATCATTTTGCTGGTTCGGGTTCTCCGGTGCTTTCAGTTTCATGTCCCTGTCCATGTAGATGACGGTCATCACCTGCCGCATTTGGTCGGTGAGGTTGGCGCCTGCCCGATGGAATATCCAACCGCTGTGGAAGCTCACCTCGCCAAGTTCGAACGGCTCAACGACATGCTCGAAATCGTTGATTCTCAATGTCTTCTGGATATACGCCTCACTGTCGTCGCTGATTTTCAGGTTGCGGCCCATCGGTATTCGCTGGCTGCCAGCACTGAATTCCAGTGGCCCCATTTCCAGCGGCACGGGCTGCATCGGCACCCAGGCTGTCACCGTGTTGTCGTTGGCCAGCGGCCAATAATACTGGTCTGCGTGCCAAGGGGTAAAGCCGCCGCCCGGCTCCTTGAACAGGGCTTGGTCGTGGTACATGCGCACACCCCGCACACCCATCAGCTCGGTGGCAATGCGGGCCAGCCGTTTGCTGAAGACTAAGCGCTTTACTGCTTCATTTTTCGTCCAAATATTCATGATTTGGAGGAATGCCTTGCCGTAGGTGTCCCGCTCGGCCATGGGCAGGTGTTGGGTGTTCAGTTCCTGCACTTTTTGTGAAATGACTTGGCCGTAGTGTGCCAGCACGCCGGGCGGGAACACCTGCTTGAGTTTGATGAAATTGTGTTCCCGGTAAAAATCAATTTGCTCAGTCGAGAGTTGAAATGGCTCGTCAAGTATGGAAAGGTCTAAAGCTGTAGCAATCATGGACGCTTATTTTTTGATAAAACTGTTGTAAAACAGCCGAAAGATACGGGCTTGGCCTGCACTTTTTACTTTGCACTTTATCCTTTTTACTTATTCCCCCTATGTTTGCAGCAAAACAAAAACCTATGTCCACCACCATCATCTCCTACAACGTCAATGGCTTTCGTGCTGCCGCAAGAAAGGGCCTGTTTGATTGGCTCAAGCAAGAAAACCCTGACATCATTTGCTTTCAGGAAACGAAAATGCAGCCCGACCAAGTAGAGGCTGAGCCATTCGAGGCACTGGGCTATGAATTCCATTTTTGGCATTCGGCGGAGAAAAAGGGCTATAGCAGCGTCGCCACATTTTCCAAAAAAGCACCCGACAAAGTGGTGGTGGGCTGTGGCATCGAAAAATACGACCGGGAAGGCCGAATTCTTCGCACGGACTTCGGTGACTGGACGGTACTCAACTGCTACTTTCCTTCGGGAACGAGCGGTGAGGAGCGCCAAGGCTTCAAGTACGAATTCCTCGATGATTTTTTCAGCTGGATCGCGGAGCTAAAAAAAGAGCGCCCCAAACTCATCATTGTCGGCGACTATAACATCGCCCACAAGGACATTGACATCCACAGCCCGAAGACCAACCAGAAATCCTCTGGCTTCTTGCCCGAGGAGCGGGACTGGATGACTAAGTGGTTCGAAAGTGGTTTCACCGATGCCTTCCGGCACATCAATCCCGACAAAAAAGACGACTACTCCTGGTGGAGTGCCCGATTCAATTCAAGGGCCAACAACAAGGGCTGGCGCATTGATTATCAGTCGGTTACCAATAATTTAAAGGATAAAATACTCGAAGCCCGTCAACTTAACGATGTCGTTCATTCTGACCATTGCCCCGTGTTGATGAAGATTGATATTTGATTGAAAATTGAGAATGCAGCTCATGCTAATTTTCAATTCTCCATTTTCAATTATTTCAAAAGGTGCCCCATCAGCTCTTGCTTGGTACGCAAATAGGCGGCGTTTTCCTTTTTAGGTTCGATGATGAGCGGTTCCCGGTTGGCGATATCGATGCCTGAATTTTCGAAAGCCTCGATTTTCAGCGGATTATTGGTGAGCAGACGGATTTGATGGATGCCAAGGTCATGCAGGATTTTCACGGCAAGGTCATACTGCCGGGCGTCCACATCAAAGCCAAGGTGTGTGTTGGCGGACGCAGTGTCGAAGCCTTTGTCCTGAAGGTTGTAAGCTTTTAGTTTATTGATGAGGCCGATGCCTCTGCCTTCTTGCCGAAGATAAATTACGACACCATGTTGTTCGGCGGCGAGTTCGAGCGCCTTGTCCAACTGCTCGCCACAATCGCAGCGGCGGGAGTGGAACAGGTCGCCAGTCATGCACTCGGAGTGGATGCGCACAAGGACGGGTTTGGCCACATCAAGTTTTTCGTGCACCAATGCCACGTGCGGGGTCAGGTCCTCCGGCGAAGTGGCATAGGCGAGGATGTTAAAATTTCCCCAATCAGTTGGCAAAAAAGTCTGTACTTGTCGTTGCATATGAAGCCATTTGGCGCTTTGGTAATTTTGCTGGAGGCAAAATCCGCCAAGTCGCTCAATGAACACCCGCTTGGGGTTTAAGTTCGCAAAAGTACGCACCACTGTTCAACCCATTGCCAATGACGCCTAAAATACTCTTGGTCGAAGACGATGAAACGCTGGGTTTCCTACTTGGCGAGTTCCTGCGCAGCCGCGATTTTGAAGTCGCCTGGGCTAAAGATGGAGTGGATGGCCTTCGCCAGTTCAACGCCGCCTACTTCGACCTTTGCCTTCTCGACGTGATGATGCCTGCCCTCGATGGCTTCACGGTGGCTGAGCTGCTCCGCAATAGGCGAGCAGATTTGCCCATTATTTTCCTAACTGCCAAGTCGCTACATGCCGATGTGGTGCGTGGCTTCAAGGCGGGCGCCGACGATTACATTAAAAAACCTGTGAACGAGGAGGAACTGGTGGTGCGTATTCAGGCCGTGCTGAAACGAACAGTGCCGGGACATGAAGGGTCAGCTGACAACGAGGTACAGACGGTGTTCCAGGTGGGTCACTATATTTTTGACAGTGAAAAATGCAGCTTGCAGCTTGGTGGGAAGGTGACCGGTTTGACTGAAATGGAGGCTCATCTGCTCAAAATGCTTTGTGAAAAAAGTGGCCAACTCCTCCAGCGGGAATGGGTCTTGGAAAAAATCTGGGGCCGCAACGACTTCCTCGCCCGGAAGAGCATGGACGTTTTTATTTCACGGCTTCGCAAATATTTGTCGGAAGACCCCCGTGTAAGCATCACGAATTTGCACGGGAGTGGATTTGTGTTGGAGGTACCTTAATCCAATGTTCCGCTCCGTTTCTTCTTCACGTAATGTACTCCAGCACCATATACCCAACCCACGGTGCCCCGTTTGGTTTTGATTTTCACATAAGGTTCGTCGGCTTTTTCTTTTCCAAGGTTTACCACAAAGGTCGAGTCAGTCACTTCGTTCATATAGTACACCTCGTCGAAGAGTTTGAGTTCGCCAAGCAATTGACCTTTCAGCCCTGGCTCTTTGCGAACTTTCAGCTTGTCAATGGTAACATATAATTTGGAAAGGCCCGCTGTCTCTTTTGGAGCGGCAGTTTCTGCGGTAGTGTTTTGACTACCTGTGGTCTGAGTTCCATTGGCTGGCGCCGATGTGGCAGCGGCAGGCTCACCATTTATCGGCGTATATGTGCCGGGGGAGGATGCTGGAGCGGCAGGTTGTTGGGCTGGTTGCTGCGCAATGGGTGGTGGGGTAGCTGCTGTTTGTTCTTGGTTGGCGAGGCTGTCCTGCATGGCTTCAACGGCCTCGGCAGATTGCGCTTCCTCCTTGTGAGCATTGCATTTGGAGACCGTCCACATCAAGAATATGAGTGCCAGCACACCAATTACAATATATTCAACTTTAGATAACAGTCCTTTCATTTTAATTTGAGGGTTTGAATTAAGTTTGCAGTTCTTTCGAGCTGTAGCAATTTTGCATTCTTTTGATTTGCAAAAAAGCAACCAAAACTATGAGAAATACGAATTTCTTGCAAAAGTAATGAATGACCTCCTTTACAAAGTAGCATTGACCAAAATCCCTCTGGTGGGCGCTGTGACGGCCAAGGTATTGGTTAGTTATTGCGGCGGGGCCAGAGAGGTTTTCGAGGCAAAGAAAGCCGAGCTGCTCAAGATTCCAAGTATTGGCGAGGTCATCGCCACCAATGTTGCCGATAAGGCCGTGCTGGAAGCGGCTGAGAAGGAGTTGGTCTTTATTGAGAATCACGATATCACACCACTTTTTTACCTGCACAAAAACTTTCCCCAACGGTTGCGCAACTTGTATGATGCTCCGGTTATGCTTTACTATCGTGGCAGCGCCGATCTCAATCATTATCGAACAGTGGGAATTGTAGGTACACGTACACCGACGCCCAACGGACTTATTATCTGCGATGAATTGGTCGAAGGCTTGAAAGTTTATAATCCATTGATAATGAGTGGGTTAGCTTATGGTATTGACGTTGCGGCACACAAAAAGAGCTTGGACGTGGGGCTTGGAACAGTGGCGGTCTTGGGCCATGGCCTTGCCAATATTTACCCTGCCCAACACCGGAAAGTGGCGTTGGAAATGGCCGAGCATGGTGGCCTGCTTACCGAGTTTGCCAGTCATGTAGGGCCAGAGCGGGAAAATTTTCCAATGCGGAACCGCATCGTTGCTGGTTTATGCGATGCGCTCATTGTCGTCGAAACTGCTCAACGGGGTGGTTCTGTCATCACCGTGCAACAAGCCATCGGCTATGGTCGTGATGTGTTTGCCGTGCCAGGCAGGGTGAAAGACAAATTTTCCCAAGGCTGTAATTTTTTGATAAAAAAGAACATGGCCAACCTGCTCGAAAGTGCAGAGGACCTGGCAGCCACCCTACGCTGGGCTGCCGACGGCGACGGCATCGTTCCTCAACCAATACAAGGTCGTCTGTTTGATGAGTTGACAGACCAGGAGAAATTGGTCGTTGACCTGATTCAAAAAGAAGAAGAAGCGGGCGTGGATCAATTGAGCTATGCTTCCAAAATTGGCCAAGGCGATTTGGCTTCGCTGCTCCTAAACTTGGAGTTCAAGGGCTTGGTTAGGTCGTTGCCTGGGAAACGTTATGTACTTTGTTAAAATGACCATATTGAAGTTTCATCGTCCTTATGTCTCAAAATAATCGAAATGAAAAGAATCACCCTGTTTTCACTCTTCTTGTTCGCACTCTCATGCACCCCCAAACAAACGGGAAAGGTTGGTGAACGGCATTCAAATCCGTCACTTATCGATGACACAACAACATTTATCGCTCCCAAAAATATCATCTTGATGGTAGGAGACGGCATGGGTATCACGCAGATTACGGCTGGCATGTACCTCAATGGCAACAAGCTCAACTTGGAGCAATTCAAATACATTGGCCTTCATAAGTCTTACTCGTCCAGCGATCTGGTGACTGATTCGGCGGCGGGCGCCACAGCATTTGCTTGCGGCCAGAAAACCTACAATGGTGCTATTGGGGTTGATAAAAAAAAGAAACCTGTGCAAACTATCTTGGAAGAGGCTGAACTGAATGGCTTAGCCACTGGCCTCGTCGTCACTTCCTCCATCACTCACGCAACGCCGGGCAGTTTTTATGCTCATCAGAAAAGTCGAGAAATGGTGGAAGAGATTGCGGCCGATATGCTCAAGGTGGATGTTGACTTTTTTGTAGGTGGGGGTAAAAAAGACTTTGATAGACGAAAAGATGGACAAAACTTCTTGGAGCAATTGACTCGAAAAGGCTACGTCATCTCAACTTTTTTGGACAAGGATTTTCAGGACATCAAAAATATTGATCCGACTAAAAATTTCGGATACTTCAGTGCAGATGGTGAGCCGTTGCCTTTCTCACAGGGTCGTGACTACCTAGTACCTGCCAGTCGCTCAGCCATGGACTATCTGTCTGAACAACCGGAGAAGGGCTTTTTCCTGATGATAGAGGGCTCGCAGATTGATTGGGGAGGCCATGCCAACGATTCGAAGTATATCACCAGTGAAATGATTGAGTTTGACAATGCAATAGGGGCTGTGCTCGATTTTGCAAAAAAAGACGGGCATACACTCATCATCGTCACTGCCGACCATGAGACCGGGGGGTATGCCATCAATCCCACTTCCACTATGGACAGTATTGTGGCGGCATTTACTACGGACAAGCACACGGCTGCACTTATCCCCGTTTTTGCATGGGGCCCGGGCGAGGAGCTTTTCAGCGGTATTTATGAGAACACGTCTATTTATGACAAAATGCGGCGAGCATTGGGGTTCGGCAATAAATATCATTGAGGCACAAAAAAAAGGAAGGCGACCGATTTGGCCGCCTTCCTTTTTTGTGAAAATTCAAAGTTGATTTTATTCTTTGTCAAATCTCAATTCTTGGATAACTTGCTTAGTGCCGCTCACTTTCATGTAAATGTAGACCCGGTAGGTGCCGCTTGTTGCGGTCATGTTGCCGATGCAGTATTGTGAGTCCTGACCTTTGGAGGCACCCTGGTGTACCTGTTTAAAAGAGGAAGGTTTGTTTTTAGTGAAAAAATCCTTCACCACTTGAATGGCTTGCGCCTTGGTGTAGGTTTCCTCCTTGTCCATGACGGCGATTTCCACACTGGAATCGAAGTACTGGCCAAGGGCATCGGCGTTGCCACTACTGATGGCTTTTGTGATGGCGTCAAGGTTCAGTTCCTCCGTATTGACAAAAGCAATCGAAGGAGCAAGAAAAAGGACGAACAATAAATTTTTCATGGTTTAATTTTTTGTGAACACACCAACTCAAAATTCGAACGAATGTATTCTGTCTAAAGAGTCAGCGAAGTTCCTTAATTCATACCAAACAAACAAACAAAAAATTTCATATGTTCGTTCGGTTTGATAGTTAGGACGGTTGAAATTGCAGAGGGTAACGGTGGAGGAAGTTAAAGTTCATTAAAATTATTCCTGCAAATTAGGTGACAACTTTAACGTTGAGTGCCGCCCTGTTCGTACTTTCCGCCAGTTTATTTTTTTCTTTTAGAACAAAAGTCATAACGTGTGCCTTTTCAAAAGCTACACGGGGCAGTTGCTATTTTTGCTTCCAAAAAGTCATTCTAACAATTGTAAATCATTTATTGTGAAAACAAAACATGTAATGCTGGTCATCCTAGATGGTTGGGGCAAGGGACAAAAACTATCTGCCGATGCCATTGCCCAAGCTGATACGCCAGTGATGGATGCCTTGCTCAAATCATGCCCTAATTCTGAGCTGGTAACTTTTGGTGAGGAAGTTGGCCTTCCAGAAGGGCAAATGGGCAACTCAGAGGTTGGCCACCTGAATATCGGCGCAGGCCGAGTCGTCTATCAAGAACTTGCCCGCATCAACAAATCGGTTCGGGATGGTGAGTTGCAGCAACACCCAGTTTTACTCAAAGCATTTCAATATGCCAAAGCAAACAATAAGGCGGTGCATTTCATTGGCCTTTTGTCAGATGGAGGAGTGCATTCCCACACCAGTCACCTGCAAGCACTTTGCGATGCTACACAGCAACAGGGGCTTAATCGGGTTTTTGTCCATGCTTTCATGGATGGGCGGGATACAGACCCAAAATCTGGGCTTGGATATTTAGATAAATATTTGCAATCTACTGATAATCAGAAAGTTAGACTAGCTTCTGTCATTGGTCGCTACTATGCAATGGATCGTGACAAGCGTTGGGAGCGGGTAAAACTTGCCTACGACCTGTTGGTGAATGGAATTGGTGAGAAAACAACGAATCCATTGGCTACCATTGGCAAACGTTACGAAGCGGATGAAACAGATGAGTTTCTTAAGCCCATCATTTGTGTGGAAGAAAATGGTCAACCCGTTGCCACGATTCAGGAAGACGATGTGGTTGTTTGCTTCAATTTTAGAACCGACCGGCCACGAGAAATTACGACTGTGCTAACGCAGGAGGACATGCCCGAGTTTGGCATGAAAAAACGGAGTCTTTACTATGTGACCATGACACGCTACGATGAAAAGTTCCAGCATGTCCATGTCGTTTTTGAGAAAGATAATCTGAACAACACGTTGGGCGAAGTGCTATCCGACGGAGGTCTCACACAGGTTCGTATTGCCGAGACAGAAAAATACCCACACGTCACTTTCTTTTTCTCTGGTGGAAGGGAGGCGACTTTTGAAGGGGAGCGCCGCTTGATGATACCATCCCCCAAAGTTGCAACTTATGACCTTCAACCTGAGATGAGTGCTGTCGAAATTACAGACGCTATCATTAAAGACATAGAAACTAATCAACCTAATTTTATCTGCCTTAATTATGCCAATACCGATATGGTTGGACACACCGGAGATTTCACTGCAGCCATGCGGGCAGCTGAAACCGTGGATACTTGCTTGGGGCGTTTGCTAGCTTCTGGAAAAGAATATGGATACGCTGCTATCGTAATTGCTGACCATGGCAATTCTGACTACATGATAAACGAAGATGG
>JAHEAS010000080.1 GCA_024642645.1 Saprospirales bacterium
GCCGTGGGTTATGAAGTTTTTTGTGCCGTTCAATACAAAATAGTCCCCATCCCTGACAGCGACACATTTCATTCTTCCAGCATCGCTGCCAGTATTTGGTTCAGTAAGCCCCCAAGCACCAATCCATTGTCCACTGGCAAGTTTGGGCAAGTACTTTTGTTTTTGTTCTTCGTTTCCGAAAGACAGAATATGATTAGTGCAAAGTGAGTTATGTGCTGCCACTGATAGGCCGATTGACCCGCACACCTTCCCAATCTCCACAATTATGGATATATATTCTTGGTACCCAAGGCCAACTCCACCGTACTTCTGTGGCACTAATATTCCAAGAAAACCGTATTCGCCCATTTTGTGGAACATGTCCATTGGGAAAAATTGAGATTCGTCCCAGTCCATCACCTTGGGTCTAATATACGTTTCGGCAAAATCCTTAGCGCTCTGTTCAATCATCGTCAGGTTGTCAATCAATTCAGCAGTCATTTTTTTTAATATTTTGGTAGGAATTCAGTTAGGATTAATGATTCTAGTTCAATCATTAACATGAAATAAAGACTTCAGTTGCTATCTAGTACTCAATTTTCTGAAAAGCCAAAAGCAGTGCGCATTTTATAGTACAAAGCAGTGTTTTCGTAAATGCCCCTAAATAGTTCAGACTTTGGGCCATAGGCAAACACAGGCACCATCGTAGCAGTGTGCCCATTGGTTGTGAATTTTGGAGCTAGTATTTTTGAATTTCCGGTATTCAACCCGAGTCCACCTGTTTCATGGTCGGCGGTTACAATGACTAGCGTTTCACCGTTTTTTTTGGCAAATTCGAGAACTGTTTCAATCGTTTTATTGAAATCCTCCAGTTCATCATACATTGGTTCCACTTGATTTGCATGGCAAGCCCAGTCTATTTGAGAACCTTCCACCATTAGAAAGAAACCCAATTCGCTACGTAGGTGCAAAAATTTAGCCGCCATTGCTGCAGCTTTTGGTAAGTAGTCTCTTCCCTGGAAGGCAGACAATGGTTGGTTGTCGGCAGTAAAGAATGCAAATTTTTTATTTGGGTCAAGCGTAATATAATTGATGTCATTGTTGAAATAGTCATAAACATTGTAACCCTTGCTTTTCAATGAATCAATCAAATTTCGGTCATCGAGTTCACGCCTATCAAAATATTGTTTTCCTCCGCCGATAAATAGGTCAATGCCAGATTCTAGGATGTCTTCGGTTATTCCTTCATAAAGGTTGCGGGCAACTCGATGAGCAACAAATCCACCGGGAGTGGCATGTTGGATAGAAGAGGTTACTACCAACCCAGTCGCAAAGCCATTATCTTTTGCTTCCTCAAGTATTGTTCTAGTAGGTTCTCCTTCTATGTTTAGCCCGAGTACAGAATTATTAGTCTTTATTCCGCTAGCAATTGCGGTGGCAGCCGCAGCAGAATCTGTAATTAGGTTACTTGCTGAATAGGTTTTTTGAAATCCAATGACTGGAAAACTCTCCAGACTAAAACGGAAATTATTATTGTATAATCCAGCGGAGATTTGAGCTAAACCTGTCCCGTCACCAATTATCAAAATGATGTTCTTCGGATATTTTACAATTGGTCTGGCTGTGATATTTTGGGTATTTCCCCAACAAAAACCACCAACTAAGAAGATTATGGAAGAAAAGGCTAGTAATTTCACTTTTGCAGGATAAAATTTCAAAAGACGATTGGGTAAAGGTATAATTTGTTAAGAAATTAAGGAACATAAAAGTAAATCTGGTCAAGCTACCTAGACTTGTCATGAACTATTTTTGAAGTTGAAAAATATATATTCTTTCCTGAAAACCCTATAAATAAAGACCCCCATCAATATTACAACACTTGTACCTACATTTTTTTTAAAAAAAAGTAGTGAAAACTTGGATTCAATCTCAAAAAGTTCGTTTCTTTGCAACGTTGATATTAACACCACCATGAAGATGGTTGCAATATTGAAATAACTAATTAGAAAGTAATAAACTTAAAAATATTAAAGCAAAGCAATTTGCTAAAGATTTGGTTTTTTGGGGTTAAATAAGCTGGCTTCCTTCACTGGAAGTCGGCTTTTTTGTTTTTGACAAATTCAATTCATGCCTAATCCTTCAATAAATTCAGATTCGCTTTTCCATTCATTTGAAAATCAACGAGTTATGGTTATAGGTGATGTGATGCTAGACCGCTACGTCACAGGCCGTGCTCTTAGGATTTCACCAGAAGCTCCTGTTCCGATACTTGAATTTGAAAAGGAGGAAAATCGTTTAGGGGGAGCTGCTAACGTAGCACTCAATCTTCAAGCTCTTGGAGCAACTCCGATTTTATGCGGTCTGGTTGGAGCTGATGGTGAGGGACAAATTTTTTTAGAAAAATTAGAATTTGAAGGGATAAGAAGTGCTGGTATCATCATTAGCAATGTCCGAGTATCGACAGTTAAGACTAGAATGATTGCTAACAATCAGCAATTGTTAAGGCTGGACAAAGAAGACATACATGAATTATCTATAAAAGATAGTCGAAATTTTCTTTCAAACACAGTTGAATTGATGGAGGTTGAAGAGGTTTCCAGCATAATTTTCCAAGATTACAACAAAGGTGTGTTGACGGCTGAAGTTATTCACATCCTTTCCAGTGAGGCCAAAAGACGCAATATCAAAGTCTGCGTAGATCCTAAATATCGCAATTTTTGGAGCTACAAAGGAGTCGACCTTTTTAAACCAAACCTAAAGGAGGTCAATGATGCCCTTCAAACACGCATTCAACCCAATAAAGAATCTTTAAGTGCTGCCGCTATTGCAATTCGGAGTAAAAATGATTGTAAAATAGCCTTGATTACCCTCTCTGAACATGGCGTTTTTGTGGACGATGGGGCAACTTCAGAAGTTTACCCCACTCGGTCACGCAAGGTTGCTGACGTATGTGGCGCAGGTGACACGGTCATCAGTATTGCATCCTTGGCTTTAGCTGCAGGACTTGCTTCCTCAGAAATTGCCCTACTAGCAAACCTAGCAGGTGGGCAAGTGGTTGAAAAAAACGGTGTAGTTACAGTAGATAAAATGCGGTTGAAACAAGAGCTATTACAAGTTTTATTGGAGGCGTGACTTTTTTCTCAAAAAGCACGTGAATTGAATGTAGCTTCCATTACTTTTGTGTATTAAAGTTCCTTGATCCGCAACACTTATCAAGAAAGGCTGAGGGATATGGCCCTGCGACGCCTTGACAACCTGTCCAGAACTTAACTGTGAGGATAAGGTGTCAATTCCAACCTTGCATTAGCAAGGATAGATAAGTCGCTGTGAGTGTTTAATCTATTGGGAAATTCTTCCTTTTTAAAATATTAAAGCTCATCTGGTGACTTACCAGGTGAGCTTTTTTCATTTCTGGCAGTCGTCGTAGCGCAGTTTTTTTTGATAAATGTTTTGGGCTGGAACAAAAAAAAATAAAAACTTTACCAAAATGTCCTATCAAAAAAGTTTAAAAATTGGCCTATTCGGCTACGGGGTGGTTGGCTCTGCGGTTTTCGAAGTGTTGACTCATACTCCATCCCTACAAGCTCAAATCGCTAAGATTTGTATCAAAGATTCCACAAAGCCACGAAATATCGCTTCTGATTATTTCACTACTGACAAAATGGAACTGCTTGATAATGAGGGAATAAACGTTGTCGTTGAAATGACAGACGATGCCGAGGCAGCCATTGAAATCGTTCGGGAAAGCTTGCGTAGGGGCAAGGCAGTCATTTCTGCCAACAAGAAAATGGTGGCTGAAAACCTTGCTGAATTGGTTGAATTGCAGCAAAAATATGGCACGCCGCTGCTCTATGAATCAGCTTGCTGTGCTAGTATCCCTGTCATTCGAAATTTGGAAGAGTACTATGATAATGACCTGCTTCATGGAGTTGAAGGGATAATAAACGGTAGTACGAATTTCATTTTAACCAAAATTTTTAATGAAAAGCTCCCTTATGCTGATGCGCTAAAGCTGGCCCAATCGCTTGGCTTTGCCGAAAGTGACCCTTCACTTGATGTGGAAGGTCAAGATGCACTGAATAAGCTCTGCTTATTATTGGCCCATGCCTACGGTATAGTTGTTCACCCTTCGAAATTGCTTTGCCACGGCATTCACCGCCTTAACTCAATTGATAGTGAGGTTGCTGCTGCACAAGGCTCTCAAATAAAGCTGGTCGCTAGAGCAATGAAACAGCCGAATGGAGAGGTGGCAGCTTTTGTACTGCCTCAATTTGTTAGGCCTCCACATTTACTACATAATGTTCGTAATGAATACAATGGCGTTGTGCTAACAAGTGCTTTGGCCGATGAGCAGTATTTTTATGGAAAAGGTGCCGGGGGATTCCCTACCGCCTCTGCGATTCTCGCTGACCTATCTGCATTACGCTATAATTATCGTTACGAATACAAGAAACTCTTACTTCAAGCTCCTTCTAAACTTTGTGACGATATCAATTTGCAGGTCTATGTTAGCTTTCAGGATTGGCAGATGCTGCCCGTAGACGCTTTTGAGGAAATTCAAGAGTATTATTCTGGCAAGTTATTTCACTATCGAAAGGGCATCATATCGTTAAGGAAATTATTGAAAAGTGAGTGGTGGAAACAGCCAGGCGTTTCACTGGTGTTGCAGGAGGTAGGGATAGCAAAGGAAATTAAATAAAATAGCAGACATTGGTGTAAAAAAGTGGCCTCAACAACTTGCTGAGGCCACCTGCCACTCGGAATAGACTATATTAAATCAAGACCCTGCTTCGAGCAATTTTATCTTTGACGACAGGCTTGAGCAAATCTGCCGCTTGCAAAATCAGGGCTTCGCTACTTGGAAACGGGCGTGGTTGGTTTCCAATTTTCCGCTTTGATTCTTCAGACAACGCCCTTTTATCACCATCGAAACGGGAGGCGTAGTTCTCAAAAAGCGCGTCTACAGCCAAGTGTTCGGTGTGAATAATCTCTCTATCCAGATTGTCGTAAAACTCCAGTTGGGCACCGACATGAGCTTCCTTGCGCTGATATGATTCAAAAACCCTAGCTTTAATCAAAACTTTTTTCGGAACCTTGATATCGTTTCCACTACTGTCTTTTCTAACGTTTCCATTTTTGTCTAAGACATATTCCCAACCATCTTCGATGGTTTTATCATCAACGTATTCCCGTTCCTTTATCAGATCCGGTGATAAATCAATCTCAGTCAAGCGCAAAACCACTGTGTAGTCATAATTGTACTTTTTATCTGGATTCAAGTGAATAGTGCGCCAATCGCTGTCTAAATCCCTAACACTGATTTGCTTGATTTGTCGCTCGAAATCTTTTGGCAAAATCGTTCGGCTATCATTTTCCATTTTAAAAAGGACATAGACGGTTCCAATTTCTTTTGCACGGTTCATCAGCTTCTGCTCATCCTTGTAGCTGTTGTAATAGCGCTGAATGTCTTCAAAATTTTCGTAGGCATGGCGGGCAGCCAATTTATCCCCTTGTTCAGCTTCCGCTAAATTCTTGAGACCTTCGGTATAGCAAAAATCGGCAGCCTTTTTCTTTGACTCCATTTCAAGGTCCTCGATTTTCACGAACTTGAAATTAGCCTTGTAGCCATCACTTGCATAAAGCGGAAGTAGCGGCTCAATTAGATTTTGACGCATTTGGATACGACGATGGATTTGATTGATTTTTACCCAGTTTTCATCCCGATTCTCTTTTTGGAGCACCATAATCTCCCGCATGTCAACGTTTGTTGCCCTTGCGAAAGCCTCCTCTAGTGCCTTTACGTGTTTGACTTTTTTCTTTTTCTTCCCTGACAATTTTTGAATACTTGCAGAGATGGCACCTTCGTAATTGCCGCGTTCAAGCAATTTTTCAGGGCGTGAACATGCGCTCAAAACCAACAAAGTGGCTAAGGCAAATAGGACGGATTTTGATAATGGTACTAGCATGGCTTCAATCGTTTTGATAAAAATAACTGATTACTTTCAGCAATGTAAAAGGGTTATCATCCAGCACCTACTAATGTCACGTTAAAGAACAAGGGTATTCTGTTAAGAAATCGTAACACCTACCGGCAAATGTTAAACGCAGTTATTTTGAGAAAACATTGTAACAAAAATTAGGCTTTTTCTTCCCAAATCATAGCTAAATGCACGATGGTGCGCACAGCGGCCTCCATATCTTGCACCGAAACCCATTCCAATTTTGAGTGGAATGCATGCTCACCGGCAAAGATGTTGGGGCAGGGTAGCCCCATGAATGAGAGTCTCGAACCATCTGTCCCGCCTCGAATGCTCGACCTCTCAGGTTTGAGTCCTGCACGTCTTACAGCTTCAATCGCATTCTCCATTACTTCCGGATGTTTGTCAAGCACTTTTTTCATGTTGCGGTACTGTTCCGTAATCTTAAAAGTTGCCGTAGAATTCGGGTATTTTTTGAGTACCTTATCCAAAGTTTTGCGAAGCAATGCTTCATGCTCTGCAAGTTTTTCGTCTGTAAAATCACGTATGATGAAGCGAACAGTCGCTTTTTCTACCATACCCTCCATCACCACTGGGTGAATGAAACCCTCCATACCTTCAGTGGTTTCAGGGGAAAGTCCATTTTTCGGCAGTGCTGCAACGATTTCACTTACAATTTTTATAGCACTCTCCATTTTACTCTTTGCAAACCCTGGGTGCGCACTGACACCGTTAATGGTTATCAGCACCCCGTCAGCGGAAAATGTCTCATCTTCGATAGTGCCAGCCTTCTCACCATCCATTGTGTAGCCAAATTTAGCGCCTAGCTTTTTCACGTTCAGCTTATCTACACCACGTCCAATTTCTTCATCCGGAGTAAATAGGATTTTTATTTCGCCATGCTTAATTTCAGGGTGAGTGACAAGAAACTGAGCGGCATCCATGATTTCTGCAAGACCTGCTTTATTGTCAGCCCCAAGAAGGGTAGTTCCGCTAGCTGTTATGATATCATTGCCTATTTGGTCAGCAAGATGAGGGTGTTCACTAGGGTGAAGAACTTGAGTTTTGTCATCGGGAAGCACAATGTCCCCACCTTTATATTTATGGTGGACGATGGGTTTCACGTTCTCGCCACTGCAGTCCGGCGAAGTATCCATGTGTGAGCAAAAACAAATGACTGGTACTTGTTTTTTGGTATTGGCTGGAATAGTGCCAATGATGTAACCATACTTATCCAGCTTAGCATCGGTAATGCCAATTGAATTTAGCTCTTTGACGAGGATTTTACCGAGGTTTTTTTGTTTTGCTGTTGATGGGATGGTTTTAGATTCAGGGTCTGATTGGGTGTCAATTTTTACGTAGCGAAGAAACCGCTCTAAGACAGTGTGTTCAATTTTTATAGACATAATAAAAGTTTAAACGTTGATAATCAGTGATTTGCGTACAAAGTAGTAGCAATTTACGGTGCAAAATACGCACTTGGTGGCAGAAAATATATTGAAAAATATCAGGTTATTGCTTGTGGGGGTAGCGGGAAAGCCGTTTCTTTGCAGTGCCGTTAACAAAATATTAATCTATTTGCAGGCATCATTCCTACCATTCTGTGCGTTTTCCGGTCAAAATTCGGTTGCTCTACAAAATTTTCACAAAAAATAGTGAACAAAACGCAATTGTGACCTCTTTTAAGGTTAGCAATCTAAATGTAAATCAAGTTTGAACAGATTCGAAAATATGACAAAAGGAACAGTTCATTAAATCCCAATGGTCAGACACAAGAAACTTTCAAGCTCTTAAACCATAATCACTTAATTAAATTTCTAAATTAACATGAAAAAAATTCTTTGGATTTTCTCTAGCGCACTTTTACTTTCTACTGCAATTTTCACTACAGGCTGTGGTGATGACCCAGTTAGTGACCTATCTCCAATTGTTAGCATATCTACTGGTCCAACCCCTTCTACTGTAGTTGAAGGCCAAAATTCTTATGTTGCTGTAACAGTCAGTGCTACTAAAGGAACAAAAGCACTTAAGACGGTAACAGTTTACGAAGGTTCAACTAAGGTCTCTATTGATGACTTTAATGTAGATGGTAAATTGGCTGATGCCAACCCATTTTTGATAGCAAGCCCAACTGACGCAATGTCTTGGGATATTGAAATTAAAGTTACTGCCCTTGCTGGAACTGCAACCTATTCTGTTAAAGTTGAAGATGATGGTGGTCTTTCTGACGAAGCTACTTTCGAAGTAATCGTAACAGCTCCTGAAACTCCACTTAGCATGACATTAGAAGGTGCTACCTTCAACCTTTGGAACCAAGCTGGTCCAGTTGGTAAAGGTGGCATTGACCTTGACAATGGTAATAGCACTGGTAGCGCAGACGCAGCTGCTGAGCTTCGTGACATGGGTATCGATTCATTGGCTGGCTCTGGTGACAACTGGCGTCGTCGCATTGGTGGCGTAGGCGGTACTACTGTACGCTTTGCTGGCAATGGTAGCGTGGAATTTGGCAATGTTGCTTCTAAGGAGGCTATTGTTTCAATCTATGAAAACGCAACTGATCTTCTCCCTGCAAGCACTTATACTACTGGAAATATTGATGTCTGGGGTAATTTCAAAGTAAGTGAAACAGTTAATGAAGGTGATGCATTTGTAGTTTACAAAAGCGCTAATAACACCTACTACCTTGTAATTGTCAACACAATTACCGAAACGACTACTCTCGGTGATAACACCGATAAGTACAACGTATCCATCAAGTATTGATTTTTTGTCAATAATAGGATAGAACTGAGCGCCCGGAAACCATAGTTTCCGGGCGTTTTTTAGTTTTTAACAAGGCGTTAACACTTGTTGGATACCCATTGTACAAAGCTGGGCATGAATCTGGCTTAATTTTGCGTGGCAAATCAAATCGTTATTTTCTTTTCAGAAAATCACTAATTTTGCGCCATGTTTATTATCACAACGAAAATTTCTCATCACAAAAAAAATTAGAAGATGTTGAAGCAAATTAAAATTGGTTTCCTTACGATGCTCACTGTAGCTGCTCTTGCTAGCTGCAAAAATGACACTGCTGACACTGCTACTGCTACGACTGGCGCTGCTGATGCAACTGCCCAGCCAGGTGCTGCAATGGATGCTGCTGCACAATCAATTACTACACCAGGAGGTGTAAACCCTACGACAAATCCAGCGGAGCCTGCTGCTCCTACTGGCCCTACTACCATCATGAGCTTCACTGAGACTGAATTCAACTTCGGTAAGGTTAAAGCTGGTGAAAAGGTAGAACATGAATACACGTTTAAGAATACTGGCAAAGAGCCATTGGTCATCAGCAACGCAAAAGGTAGCTGTGGTTGCACTGTTCCTGAGTGGCCTAAAGAGCCTATTGCACCGGGAGCTACTGCCAAGATTAAGGTGAACTTTGACAGCAAAGGCAAAAGTGGCCCACAGACTAAGCAGGTAACGATTACTGCCAATACTGACCCAGTTCAGTCCATCATTTATAT
>JAHEAS010000752.1 GCA_024642645.1 Saprospirales bacterium
TCTCCGACACCTACTCGGCCATGGTCAGCGATGCGATGGCGAAGGAGTGGCTGCAAAAAAGCTATGCGCTCAAGGACAGCATGTTCGACGAGGAGCGCAGCCGGCAGTTGGCGGAAATGGCGACCAAGTACGAGACGGAAAAAAAGGAAAAGGAACTGGCCCGGAAGGAGGCCGTTTTGCAGCGCCGCAATTTGTTCCTACTGTTGGCGGGCGTGCTGTTGGCGGCGGCAGTGGCCATGTTCGGGTTCTTGTTGCGGCAGCAAAAACAACGTCAGCGGGAGGCGGAGCTGAAGGCGGAACTGGCTACCTCGGAGGCTGCCAACCGCTTGCAGGAGGAGCGCCTGCGCATCAGCCGTGACCTCCACGACAACCTGGGGGCAGAGCTGACTATCATCGGCAGCACCCCGTCCCGCAAGGCTTTTCAGACCGAAAACGAAAATGAAAAGCAGGAACTTGAGGCCATTGGCGGCAATGCCCGGCAGGCGATGGGGATGCTACGAGAGACGATTTGGGCCATCCGCCACGAGCAGTTTTCGGTGAAACAATTGGCGGAAAAGATTGGCGATTTTGCGGTGCGGGCGACGAGCTTGCCCGTGGAGATTGTAGTGTCTGAATCGGAAGCAACGCTTTCTCCTTCGCAGACATTAAACCTTTACCGCATTGCGCAAGAGGCGATTACGAATGCGGTGAAGTATGCGGAGGCAACCCATATCCAGGTAATTTTTGAGGCAGCGGATGTAAAAAACCTGAAGCTATCCATCCATGACGATGGAAAAGGCCTTGATGCTGGTGCAAATTATGTGGGGAATGGCTTGGCGAACATGCGGGCCAGGGCAGGGGAGTTGGGTGGGAGTTTGGATGTGTTGAGCAACAGCGGGACGACGGTGGTTCTGACAATTCCACTTGGCAACTCGCTACTCGTAAATGGCTGATAACGGCAGGTTTACACCAAGTGCTGCCAATGGCACTGATTGATTTTTGGAGGTAAAAATCTCGGACTCCCATTCTTTGCCATCTTTGGTAGAAAAACACTCCACGATTTCTTTTTCGGTATCCACCACGAGGTAGTGACGCAGTGATGAGATTTTGCGGTAATCAAGAAACTTGTCGGTTTTGTCGTACACCTTGGTAGAAGGTGAAGAAACCTCAATAATGATAGATGGATACTTTTTGATGTAGGGGCTTGTGGCGTCCCGTTCATCGCCAGTCACGAAAACATCGGGGTAGGTATAATGCTTTTTGTCCGTTATTTGGACTTTTACGTTTTCCATGAACACCTTGTAATTGGTGTTTTTGAGCACCTGCCGAAGCAAAAAAGTAATGTTTCCGCAGATTATATTGTGGAGGTCAGCAGTTCCCGGCATTGGTGTGAGTTCTCCATCAAAGTATTCATGGCGCACGTCAGCCTTTTCCTCGAAGGCAATATAGGCTTCGACAGTCATTTTCTTCAACCTTGTTTCACGTTCATTGCGCATACAATCTGATTTTTGACAAATATAAGCGGTTTTGTGGAACGCCCCAAATACGCAATTCATCGTATTGCCCATCCCTCGGATTCACGCCACCTTGCAGCCTTAACCCACCCCCTGCATAACCCTTTGCCCAAATTTCGTGGATTCGAGCCGGGGGCTGGCGGGCGCCAGTTTCCGGCAAATTTTTTACGCAAAAACAATGCACAAGAAGAGGCACGAGTATTGGATACATCAAAAGAAAAATTGAATTGAGTAGCGAAATTAAATCATCGGCCAACCAATCCCAAAGCGGGCAACTCCTCGCCCAAATCGTCCTTTTCAACCTCATCCCGATGGTGGGCGTATTGTTCATGAAATGGGATGCTGCCTTGCTCATTCTGGCCTATTTCCTTGAGACTTTTATCGCCATGTTGTTCCATGCCGTGCGGCTATGGTACGTGGATTTTCGCTGGGGCGACCACCCTGAAACCAGGAGCAAGGCGGCTGAGATGGCAAAGGCTAATGGCGGCAGCAGTATTCCAGCCAAAATACTACCTATTTTCATGTTGGTGTTTTTTGGGTTCTTTTGCTTTGTGCAGCTTTTCGTGCTTGGCGGCTTTGCCCAAAAAGCGTTTCCGAAAGGCATTTTCTACAGCTTGTATGAAGCCGCCACCGGCAATTTGGTTTGGGTATTAATCTCTTTTTCATTCCTCCAACTGTCCAATTTTGTTAAAGAGGTAATTCGGGAGCAATATAGGTTCACCCCTTCGGAAGCCCTTCTCCTACAACCTTTCCGGCGCATTCTGGTGCAACAATTAACGGTCATACTTGGTGGTTTTTTCATCTTATTTGGAGGTGCAAATGCTTATGTCATCATATTGGTACTGGTCAATCTGGCGATTGACTTGTTTTTCTTTTTCATCAATAATGCAAAACTGAAAGCACTTGTAACAAAGAACGACCCGGAGGCGGAGAAAAGCTATGAGGAGTTGAAGAAGATGAGGTAAAATACGCACTTTATCGTATTGTCCTCCAGCCATTTCCGTCTCAATTTGCCTCATTATTTTAGACAAAAAATTAATTTTAATAAAATGAAAAACGTATTCCATCCCATGCTGATGAT
>JAHEAS010000081.1:0-610 GCA_024642645.1 Saprospirales bacterium
CCCCATTTGTCGGCAACAGTGCCAGCACGAAGGCCATCAATCACTGTCTTAACATGGGGTGCGATTTTGCGTTCGCTAACGGGCGGCAGCACCATCACCAAGTCTTTGTAACCGATTTCGGAAACATGAGAGACAACGGCGGCAGTGCCTGCTCCAAAGGCTTCTTGCAAGGTTCCATCATGGTATGCTTTCACCAGTTCGTCAATGGTGATAGGGTATTCCTCCACCGTGTAACCTTCGCTGCGCAAAATCTGGATGATGCTGTCACGGGTTACACCGTCGAGGATGGTGCCGGAGAGGGGCGGCGTCACTACTTTTCCATTGATGACGAAAAAGACGTTCATCGTACCGCTTTCCTGAATGTACTTGAATTCTTTAGCATCCAACCAGAGCAACTGGTCGAAGCCACGTTCTTGCGCCAATTGGGCAGGATAAAGCGCACCTGCGTAGTTGCCAGCAGCTTTGGCGGCACCAGTGCCACCCATTGCTGCACGGATATAGGTCGTTTCGGCCCAAAGGCTTACAGGCTTTGGATAATACGGGCCAACCGGGCCAGTAAATATGAAAAATTTGTAAGATTGCGACGGTTTTACGCCGATGAATTCGTCGG
>JAHEAS010000081.1:620-9462 GCA_024642645.1 Saprospirales bacterium
TTCGTCGGTGGCAATCATCGTTGGCCGGATGTAGAGGGCGCTGCCCTCTGCTTGGGGAATCCAACCTTGGTCAATATGAACGAGCTTGGAAAGTCCTTCAACGAAAAGGTCTTCTGGAAACTCCGGCATACAAAGGCGCCCGGCAGATTGGTTCATACGGTGGGCATGGCGCGCTGGGCGGAAAAGCATCGGAGTGCCGTCTTGGGTTTTGGAGGCTTTCATTCCCTCAAAAATCGCTTGCCCATAGTGCAGTGCCATGGTGGCGGGGTGCAGGTTGAGGTTGTGAAATGGTTCGATGCGGGGATTGTGCCAAGCTCCGTCGTAGTAGTCGCAGACAAACATGTGGTCGGAGAAAGTACGGCCAAATGGTAGATTGTCGAAATCAACTTCGGGAAGTCGGGAAGTAGGTGATTTTGTTATTTTGATATCCATGTCCAGTTTGTTTAATTTTGGCCAAAATTATTGTAAAAAACGTTTTTTCAAAAATTAATTTCAGCTACAAGGGCAAAAAAAACGTCGCTTTAGAATAAAATTTCGAAAAACAATAAAAAATGAATTCACAGGCTAACGGAATTTTTGATTTTGAGGTCTTCTCTTTAAACGAAAACTTGGCTTCAGAAGGCTTGGGGAACAACCAAAAAGGGCTTTTTGTGGCAATTGCCGGGGAAGAGGCCCCTAATGACAAAGAATTACTGACCAAGATGCTTCAAGCCGCTGGGTTCGATATGGCGGAAGATACGAAGGTATTTTGGATAACCACTCACCAGCCATTTAGTTTTTCCTCGCTCCGCAACGGTTTCGGGTTTTCAAACGCCCTTTTCTTCGGCATTCCACCCAAACAGGCTGGCCTGAAACTTGACGCCAAACCCTACCAACCTTTGACCCTGAATGGCGTCAGCTATCTCTTCTCGGCCAGCCTAACCGACATCCTAGCTAACCCAACGCTCAAACGGCCGCTTTGGGAGGGGATGAAGGAGATGTTTAAGGTGTGAAAATGAGGATTTGAGGATGCGAGGATTTGAAAAGGACAAAATGAGTTTACAATCCAAATTTATATGCGCAAACTGACTGCTGATATTGTCTTTCCTGTTTCCTCAGCACCAATTCCGAATGGGGTGGTGGTGACGGACGATGCAGGAAAAATAATTGCCATTGACCAACGGGAAACCCACGACCCCGCATCACTCGAAACGCACCGGGGCGTCATCGTGCCGGGGTTTGTCAATGCCCATTGCCACCTCGAACTCTCGCACATGAAAGGCGTGGCGCCAACGGGAACGGGGCTTTTGCCGTTTTTGAAAACAGTGGTGAACCACCGCAACGTGCCGCAGGAGCAGATTGACGATGCCATCGAACAGGGCGACCGGGAAATGTGGGAGGCAGGCATCGTGGCCGTTGGCGACATCTGCAACAAAGCTGATACTGCCGCTGTGAAAAGCCGTAGCCCCATCCGCTACTACAGTTTCGTGGAGATGTTCGACTTCCTTTCGGACGAGCGGGCACAGCAGACTTTTGAGGGGTACTACGAGGTTTTTGCGAAGCAAAGCGACGAAAACGGCAACCGGAAAAGCTGCGTACCACATGCACCGTACACGGTTTCTAAAAACTTGTTTTCCCTCATCAATGCCGCCAACTCAAAACTCAAAACTCAAAACTTAAAACTTACCGTAAGCGTCCACAACCAAGAAACCGTTCACGAAGACCAATTTTTTCTGGATAAAACCGGCGACTTCACCGAATTTTATCGCTCGTTCGGCATCCCGCTCAATGGCTTCCAACCGACTGGCAAGCCTTCGATTTACTACGCCCTTGAAAACATGGACCCGCAGCACCGCACACTGTTTGTCCACAACACGGAGACTTTGCCCGAGGAAATACGAGCAGTTAGCAGTTGGCAGTCGGCAGTTGGCAGTCCAGGGGCTGCGTTTTGGTGTAGTTGCCCTAATGCGAACTTATACATTGAAAATAGGCTGCCAAATTACCGCTATTTCATTGAAAATGAGGCGATTGTGTGCCTTGGAACGGACAGCCTGACCTCCAACTGGCAGCTTTCGATTTTGGAGGAAATGAAGACCATCGCTCGTTTCCAGAGCTACGTCGGCTTTGAGGCGCTGCTGCGCTGGGCCACGCTGAATGGGGCGATGGCGCTGGGTTTTGAGGAAGATTTGGGCAGCATCGAAGTGGGTAAAACGCCAGGGCTCAACTTGCTGAATATTGGCAAAGATTTGAAGTTGGAACAAAGCACGAAAGTGAAACGATTGGTCTAAATTTGCCAACAATGGAAAATCAAAAGGAAAATAAACTGGCCAAGTGGCTGGACAAAATCCAACAGGACAGTTGGCAGTTGGAACTGGTTGTTTCAGGGTTCAGTATTTTCCTTTTACTGGGCGCTTTGGAGGCATTGAGAGATGCAAAATTGGACATGAACCTGGCCCTGTCTGGCTTGGGTACCTCCGGGAATTTCATCTCCGTTGCATGGGGCATATTGCTGTTTTCAAGCCTATTTGTACTCATCAATCTCGTACTCCATGTTATTATGCGGGGGCTTTGGATTAGCGCTATCGGCCTGCGTTCCGTTTCGGGCGATATTGATTTTGAAAAACTAAACCTGGCACCCCGTTTTGACCACTTTATCCGCCGAAAAACGGTCAGTTTTGACACTTATATCGAACGGCTGGAGAACCTGTGCAGCATCGTTTTTGCCTTTACTTTTTTGATAGTTTTCGTCATCGTTTCCGTCGGCGCTTGGGTAGCGCTTTTGGGGTTAACCACCAAATTGGGCTTAGAATACCTACCAAAGCCTATAAGTGCACCAATTATCATATCAAGCAATTTGATAATTTTCATTTCTGGCATCATCTATATGCTGGATTTTATTACGCTAGGTTGGGTAAAACGCAGGAAATGGTTCTCAAGGATTTACTATCCAATATATCGATTTTACGGCATCATTACTTTGGCAGGGTTGTATCGGCCAATGTACTACAACTTGATTGACAACAAGTTAGGAAAGAGAGCTGGCTTTTTGCTCATACCCTACATCATGTTGACATTTTGGTTGATGTCCCTTCGAATTGACTCCCATATTTGGTTTCCAGAAGACACTCGAACTACCGGCATACGCAAGTCTCTATATGACGATATGCGGCCAGAGAAAAGCGAAGTGGGCAGCGCAAGCCTTCCCTCCAAATATGTGAAGAATGGGTTCGTCGAGCTTTTTATCCGATATTTTCCAAGCAACGACGACGTTATTCTTGCTAAAAAATGCCCAGCTATCAAACCACCAAAAACTTCGGGTTTTGGTTCGGATATCGTCATATCTGTTAACGGTGTTGACGATGCAAAAGATGAACATTTCCCAGCGCAAAGCCTGGATTGTTTTGCCTCAATTTATGAGGTGAGCATCAACGATAGTATCTTTCAACAGCCCAAGTTCCGGTTTTTGGAACACCCAAACATGGGGGAAATGGGGCTTTTGTGTGTTCTCGATGTTCAGTACCTTCCCCGGGGCGAGCATGAAATCCTAGTTCGAAAATTGGGACAAGACACCACCAAGAATTCCGAAGCACTCCTTCTAGAAAATTTCACTCGAGTGCCTTTTTGGAAAGAATAAAAAGCTTTAGCTGCCGTTTTGACAGCTAGTCCGCTTGGGGTATGTTATTTGTTCAGACTACGTTCTAAATGATTTTCACATGAAAAATTTCCGCTACCACCTGCTTTTATTGCTCATCGTCATCGTGTCAGCGTTTTCGTTCGTACCGCCACCCCATAAAATTCCGGAACGCAACCAGTTCATACCAACTGTGGCATACGAAGTCCCCCCCATTGCAGCACTCACCCTCACGGCTTCCGATGTGGTGGCTGCCAAAGGCGAGGAGGTTTGTGTGGAGGTGAAAACCAAGGATTTCGAGCAGATACTTTCCATGCAGTTCAGCATGAATTGGAACCCCAACATCCTGAAATTCAAGGAAGTACGAAACTATGGACTGGACGGCATGAGCATCCAGAGCTTCGGTACACACATCGTCCAAAAAGGCTTCTTGACTTTTAGCTGGTACGACCCTGCCCTCCGAGGATTTAGCAAACCGGACGGCACAAGGCTCTACTCGGTCTGTTTCGAAGCCGTGGGTGAGCCCGGCAGCAAATCCAAATTTGAGTTCAGCGGCAAGCCCACAGCAGTGGAAGTTGCCAATGCCTCCAGTGTCTTCCTCGACCTTCGCACGACTGGCGGAGCGGTAAAGATTGAAGGGGTGAAAAAATAAAAAATTGCCGTTCTTTGCGAGCAAATTTTTACCAAAAAGAAAAATAAGACAAATGAAACTCCCTCATTTTCAAATAGTTATCACCTTTTTTTGCTTTGCAATGGCCATCGGGTGCAACAGTGACGATAAAGCCAGAGAAGCCGCCACAGCGGAAGCCTTGGAGGAAATCAAGACTCCACCCGCCGAAAATCCAACTGCACCCATAATTGGCCAACAAACACCGCAGCCACGGCCCAAAACTGCTGGGACAATGCACCTGAATGTCACTGGCGGTTCAGCAGCAAAAGGTTCAGAGGTTTGCGTGGCGGTCACTGCCAAGGATTTTAAATCCATCGTATCGGTGCAGTATAGCCTGAAATGGGACCCCAAAGTGTTGAAATTCAAGCAGTTAAAAAACTTCGGCCTACCCCAGCTAAATGCTGAAAACTTTGGACGGCACATTCTTGACAAGGGCCAACTCACCCACTCTTGGTACGACGCCAACGTCAAGGGTATCAGCAAAGGCGATGGGGAAACGCTTTACGAAATCTGTTTTGAGGCCATCGGCTCGGCTGGCAGCAAGTCCGCCGTTCAAATCGTGGATGCACCCACTTCCATCGAAATCGCCAACGTAAATAGTGAATTTTACACACTCGATGCCACGCCGGGCATGGTGCTGGTGAAGTGAGACCTTTGACGTTAGAATTTAGACCATAGATGGGCGCAGCATTGCCCAACAGTCTGGCCTCTATTGTCTAAAGTCTCAAGCCGAATTTCTTTATGATAAAACGCATCGTAAAACTAACCTTCCAAGAGAAACACTTGCCTGATTTCATGGCAATTTTTGAAGAAAGCAAAGGTAAAATCAGGGCATTCGACGGTAATCTCCACCTCGAACTTTTGCAGGATGCAGAACAGCCAAATATACTTTTTACCCTCAGTTTTTGGGAAGATGCGGCGGCACTTGAACGCTATCGGCAGTCGGAACTTTTCAAGGCTACCTGGGCAAGGACGAAGGTGTTGTTTGCGGATAAGCCAGCAGCTTGGACGACGGAGGCGATTGGGGGTTAGGAATTGGGTATTGAGCAGCAACCATTTTTCTCATACAAACAGCATAGCCACGAATTGCGAAGCAAAACCAATTGCGAAGCCAATATAAAGCTGTTTCTCAGAGTGCGCACCGAGTAACAGCCTCGCTGTACACACGATTCCCGCCAGCACAACTGTGGTCATCAGCAGAAAATTGGTGCTAATCTCGTAACTACCGAGCCAGCCAATCGCCACGGTGAAGGTATCGAAATTGAAGTACAAGGTGTTGATGAGCGCCATGCCTACCAGTCCGCCCACTCCCGCAGCATGGGCGCTTATTTTTGTAAAATTGTTGAAGAAGAATGCGCCAAATAGGGCAATCGTGGAACCCAGCATCACGATGACCAATGGCTTTGGAATCATCGGGTTGCTTCGGAAATTGATGAACATCCACAAGTAAAAGACGCCCGTGAGGATATATGGCCCGATGCGCTCAAACCGGTCCTCAAGTTGCATGGACTTTACCATGTCCAGCGATTTCATCATAAAGACCGCAAAAATGGGCATGACGAAGGTCGTGAGGAAAACCATTATGACCAGTTTCCACTGCCCTGCCATGCTATTCACACCAAATTGGTATGGGTTCACCAACAACAACAAAAGCAGCATGTACGTCAACATGAGCAAGGGGTGAAAGAGGACGGAGATGATATGAGCTGCGGTGCGGAGCATGGATTTTTTTAATGCGCAATTTGTCGATAGTCGAAAAACGGTGCAAATCTCTTATTTTTTTTGATGCTGGGGCAAGTTAGGTTGCACTTGGTAAAATCTCGAAGCTACCTTCTTGAAAATTTGGGCAAGCGCATCTAGGATACTTGTAAACCTCAACACTCATATCTTCGCAAAAGGGCGCAATACTTGAATTTGTGAAAAACCAAAAATTATTTGCGCTATCTTTGACAGAAACCAATCAACACCAACCTTGATAGCCGCATCGACCAAATACAATATTGAGACCCTAAAACTTGGCATTCGGCATTGCCAAAGAAGCGGCACTACCACACAGCAAAAGATTCGTAATTATGCAGTGAGTCTTTATTTTCCATCGAGCAATTTCAGTAGTTATCTATTCTCCTGCCTCGTCTTCTTTCTTTGCTCACCCACCCTATTATTGAGCCAGCAAAGGCCGTTAATTCTGCGTGACAACTATTTTAAAAACGCCATCACGATGGATTCGGTCCTGCTATGGGCGGCAGATTCCACAGGCAAAATTGGCCCGCCAGTTATTCACAGCCTTTCTTTTCAGCCCTTCACGACTAGTGTTTATTGGGATAAAAACTATGAATACTGGTTTAAATTACCTGTTAGAAATACTTCAAACGATTTGCTGAATGCCGTGCTGTGCATGGATAAATTTACGCACGCAGATATGTACCTTGAAACTGAACCAGGTGAGTGGGAACACCGCAAAGCAGGTATGTGGACTAACTTTAGCGAGCGAAGTTATCCGCCCAACCGATTTTGTCACCCTATTTTACTCCGTGGCGGACAAGAGAAAATGTTTTACCTGCAAGTCTCTGATTATTTTCAAGAAGGATTACGGTCGCCGCACTTTCGGTTGATGACCCTTGCCCAAGAAAAAGAACAACGACTTGATGAAGCTTCCGAACAAAATGGCCACCAACTTTTCAAAGGTCTTTTTTTTGGGATATTAACCTTTTTTGGCCTTTACTCACTGATACAATACCGGCTGTATCAAGACAAGGCCTTCCTGTTTTACTCCTGTTATATCATTTCGCTAATATTTTTTTACCTGCGAAGCCTCGACTTGCAACACCCCCTACCCTTTTGGGGCGACTTGAAAGCTATACATCCTAACTTGGAGGCGCCCCTGGGTTATCTGTGCTATATTTTTTACCTGGCCTTTCTGCGCAATTTCCTCGATTTTCGACATCGGCTTCCGCTGCACGATCAATTCCTGCGCTGGGGTGCCTATTTTTTCATCGGGCTGATGGCCTTGGACCTATTGGTTATCCAGCCATTTTGGGGATGGCGGATAAGCCTAGAAATCCAATCATTGACTAAGCTGCCGTTCTTCCTCCTCTCGCTGTGGGTGGTAATCAGCGCTGCTATCAAATTCAAGAACCGCATGGCTTCTTATATCTTGATAGGTACTTCCCTCTTGCTCCTACCTGCCATTTTCACGGTATATGCTGACCTGACACCCGGTATCTACAAAGAAATTTTTAGCAACACAGCCCGGTCGTTTAAACCAGAAGGCCATACCACCACTTTTTACATGTATGACATGCGGATGGGGCTGTTGCTCGAAATGTTATGCTTCCTGATGGCCTTGACCTGGAAAATTGAAAAAGAGAACGAGCGTATCAGAGCCATTGCTACGCCCAACCCAATAAGCAGTGGCCAATCTAGCCCGACTGAGTTGGCATTGCAGGAAGAAAAAACATTGCTAGCGATGGTAAGAATGGTGATTAGCGAAAACTTGGCAGATGAAGATTTCAACGTCGAAAAATTATCAAGGAAAATGGCCATGAGCCGCACCAAGCTTTTTCGGAACCTCCAAGCCGAGGGGGTCAACGCATCTGAGCTTATTCAATCCATGCGCCTGCAAAAGGCGAAAGCACTGCTCGAAAGCACCCCTATGACCCTGCCGCAGATTGCCGATGAAGTTGGCTACAAATCGGCAGGGCAGTTGTCGAGGGCCTTCAAGCGTGTCTTCGGCGCATCACCCCGCAAACAGAACGGCGACTCGTAGTTTTTTTCCTCCAAAAGCAGTTTGCAACAAATTGCCATGCACTTTGCAACGCATTGTTCTGGGCATTTCCACATTACCCTCCTTCTTTGTGGCTGGTCTTTTTGTTCGAATGCTGACCAATAAAAAAAACCAATGAATGCATACCACCACCAAAAAATACCTTGGACTTGGGAAAGCCGTCGTACAGGCATTTTTCTTTCTGCGTACTTTGACCAAGAACTGTGGCGAACCAGTCAATTGGTCACCTTCCGAAGTAAACATCTTTTTTCGGTCATTAAGCGAAAACCACCTCATGACAAACCGCTTCGCCTTTGCCATTGACATGAAGCGCAACCTTCCTTTTTTCACCATGAACGTGGACAAGTACCTCGATTTCAATGGAGATTTTTCGGTGGAAAACTATTTCAAAACAATCCATCTGGATTACTTAGAAGATTATCTTAGATGGTCGCTGACTGTTTATCTCCATTTCAAGAACAGAAAAGAAGAATTAATGCCAATGCAGCAATGCTCTAGGTTGGCTTTGCCGATGCAGCTCAAAAAGACGGGGTACCACTGGGTAATGATGGAAGCCTACCCGCTGCAAATGGATGCAGAAAGCAACATGGTCTCCCACCTAAATATTTTCTCTCCACTCCGGCCTTTCGACTGCAAGGAGAAAATACCCCTCGTGGGCGACCTCTGGAATCACCATACCAGAGATGAGGATTGGACACAAGAAGTTTGGAAAAAGTTTTTCACTAGCCGCCCATTCATCCTCACGCAAGAGCAGCGCCGCATAGTTGATGTGCTGCTC
>JAHEAS010000753.1 GCA_024642645.1 Saprospirales bacterium
TTTTTTCCCAAATCATAATTTTCCCTTTCTCCCGAACGTTAGGTTCACCTCGTACCTTTGCATAAAAAACGAACCTTTTTACATGAAAAAAAATAGCTGGACACTGGTCATTTTCCTTTCCGTTTGCTGCATTCTCAATACAACGGCACAGACATTTTACGGTGAAACCATCGAAGTGCTTCAAGCGCAATTAAAGGCTGACACCTCATTGTACAATCATATCGGTGAGCGGTTCCTGTCGGGTGATTCGACGCTGACGAACCGGGACCTGAGTATCATATACTATGGTGCGGCGTTGCGTTCTGGCTATAATCCCTTGCAGGAAGAACGGATACTTGACGCTATGAATTCGCTGGGACGGCGTGACCGCTACGTGGAGGCCCTGTCGCTTTGCGACAATTTTTTATCCAAAAATCCCGGCTCACTGCCAGCTTGGTTGGAGCGTGGCTACACCTGCTGGCTGCTGGAAGACAGTACACAAACCGTAGAAACCTACCGAAAGTACTATCAACTGCTCGATATTCCGCTTCGGAGTGGAACAGGTGAGTCGTTCGAGCAGGCCTTCGTAGTGGCCAGTCTGCGTGACGTGGAATTGGTGGTGGATAAACTTGGGTTTGTCGTAAAAGGTGAGTCCTTGGTGACCAAGGATGGACAGCGATTCCATATGGTAAAATGTGAGAAGGAAGGTGACGATAGTTCGAAACCCACCTTTTATTTCAACGTTGACCTACCCATGAGCCGTGGCATGCAGCAGTCGCTCAATAAGAAAAAGTAATAATGCTTTTATAAAAAAATTATGAAGAATATCAACATCCTACAAATCGGAATTGGCCCGCTGGGGGTCAAGATTGCCCAGTATATCGATGGCCGTGCTGATCTGAAAACCATTGCCGCCGTTGACAAATCGGCGGACCTCATCGGGCGTGACCTCGGCGAGGTTTGCGGCAGCGCCAAAACGGGCGTCACCATCCAGTCGAGCATTGCGGAAGCGATAAAAAAGAAAAAACCAGACGTGGCGGTGCTCACCACCGTGTCGGACATGAAACGCATCGTGCCTCAAATTGAGGAGATTTTGGCGCACGGCATTCCTGTCGTGAGCACTTGCGAGGAGTTGAGTTTCCCTTGGAAAACGGTTCCGAAATTGGCCAAGCGCCTCGATGTAGCTGCCAAAGCGGCTGGTTTGGCCGTGCTTGGCACGGGCGTTAACCCCGGCTACCTGATGGATGCGTTGCCGGTGTTTCTGACGGCGGTTTGCCAGGATGTTCAGTCGGTGACGGTGAGCAGGTTTCAGAATGCACAGTTCCGCCGGATTCCGTTTCAGAAAAAGATTGGAGCGGGGCTTTCGCTGGAGGCTTTTCAGCAAAAAATCGAGGACGGCTCGCTGCGACACGTGGGCCTCACGGAGAGTATACACTTGATAGCAAGTCGCATGGGCTGGGAGCTTGATCGTACGGAGGACCTTATCAGCCCAGTAGTTGCGAAGCAAAAAATCGAAACACCTGCCATGACCATCCCGAAAGGCCACGCCACGGGCGTGCGGCAAGAGGGCAATGGTTACGTGAACGGCGAGGCAAAAATTCGCCTCCTTTTCCAGGCGACGGTGGGCGAAAAGGAAAGCTACGATGAGGTGGTGATTGAAGGTACGCCTGGCATCCGCTCGAAAATCGAGGGTGGTGTGAACGGGGACGTGGCGACTTGCGCCATTACATTGAACGCCATTCCTCAGTTGTTGCGGAGCAAACCGGGGCTGGTGACGATGGTGGACGTGGCGCCGGTTTCGTTTTTTGGGTAAAATAGCATGGGGCGTTGCTCCATGTTGGGATATTCCGCCCCTTCGGGTCTTTACTGCATTTGTTCAAATAACCTCAACTGATTCTTTCCCCGCACGAGGTTGTGCTGCGAGTATTTTACCTTATAATAAGTATCTCCTACCAGATAATCGCCGATGAAACGCACAGCCTGCATGAGCGTGAGCCAAGGGCCTGCTAGTGGCAATGCGCTGTGTTCAGCGGGCGAGAGAAGCCCGCCCATTTCCGAAAGGAACCCATCCAACAGTGCTTCGTAAATCTGTTGCCGGAACTGGATTTTAGACAAATCTGCTTCGTCCTCATCGGCAAGGGAGGTCGAAGTGCGCACGAGGTCGCCGAAGTCGGAGAGGATAATGCCGGGCATCACGGTATCAAGGTCAATGACGCAGACTGCCCGGTGGGTGGTGGCGTCGAAGAGCAGGTTGTTGATTTTGGTGTCGTGGTGGATGGCTCGGAGGGGGAGGTTTAGGTCGGCTATTTTCTTGAAAATCAGTTGGTTTTGCAAAATGGCGTCCACCTCTGGCTGAGCCTCTGCGAGCCGTTCGGGGATGGCGTTTTCGATGGCTTGGAGGAAATCGGCGAGCCGCTTTTCCCCATCGTGAAAGCCGGGGATGGTTGGTTGAAGCTTAGATGCGTCCAAGTCATCAAGGGCTTTTGCGAAAGCACCGAAAGCCTTGGCGGCCTCGTGGGCTTGCGCCGGGTTTTCCACACATTCGTAGGTCATGGTATTTTCGAAAAATGGAAAAACTCGCCAGTAGTT
>JAHEAS010000082.1 GCA_024642645.1 Saprospirales bacterium
GTTCCGGTTAGCCCGAAACTTGCACCACTCATGCCCGGTAATTGGGAAGGGGTTATGTTGCCGACAGGTGAAACAAACTCCAATACTGCAGCATTCCAATTCATAGAGTATTGGAAACTGAGGATGTTATCGAAGTCGGACACAACAATGTCAACGGTGAAATTGTCCCCCACATTAGCTGTAATAGCTTGTGGATTGACAGAGAAGGTAGGCTGGGCAGCGAGATGCGAAGCAAATAACGCCAGAAGCCCAATGACGAGATTGGTAATCGGTCTTTTCATATGTTCGGAATTGGGACGATAATTGTGAAAAAATGTAATCGGAAAACAATTGGCAAACCCTGTAATTCCACCATGGGCCGCCAACTTGATTAGGCATTACTGCATAATCAACTGCCTTGTGGCAGTGGCTCTTGTAGTTTCAAGGGTGTAAAAGTACGACCCTGCGCTCGAAAGCATATCCCGGCGAACGGGTATTCTGCTAATTCCGGCAGGAAATTTCTTGTTTTGTACAAAAACAGCTTTTCCACTGTTGTCAAAAATAGTCAATTTAGCATCAACTCCTGCATTCAGGTTAAATGAGGTGTACGTAATTTCAGAAAAAGGGTTCGGACTATTTTGAAATAAAGTAAAATCTTCCGTCAAAGTCTCCGTACTGGCATTTACGCCGGAGATAGTCACCTTGCCATTGTCAATATCCACGCTAACCTCTTGGTTGAAATTAGCAATTTCAACTACAAATGGAGGGTCAACAGTTGTGTCGTCAGCGATTTCAAGCATCGTATTGGTGCCCATCTGACCTACTGCCTTAAAGTTGAGATTGAACAGCGTGGAGTTGTCATCCAGCGAAACTCCAGAGTTGGTCATTGGGTCGAACCAATACCAGCTAACCCTGAGTCGGCCTTGGGTTGCAAACGAACTATTGAAACTGCTTATCGCTGTAAAATCAGGCATATTGACGTTCAATCCGGTTACAGACTGAAACTCAATGATGTTGGGATTCCAAATGATGGCATATTGCATGGAAGCAATATTGTCAAAATCAGAAGCTTTGATGCTAATGGTGAACCATTCCCCAGGATTAACGAGCTTGTCGGGAACAGTGAGGGAAACCGTTTGTGCACTCAAGGTGAATGCTGTAAGGACTGCAAGAAGGAATGAAAAAATATTACGCATTTTCATGTTAATCGGTATTACAAGTAGTTTGCCAAAACTTAATATGATGAAAGAAAGGTGACCGACTTTCAGAAAAATCCTCAATCGGTCACCGTTTATAGGTTTACTTCAATTTGTTTATTCTACAACAACCATCCGCTTCGTAGCTGTGCCAGCTTCGGTCTTGAGGGTGTAATAAATTACACCTGTTGTTATCAGTTCACTGCTGTTCAACTGTACTTCGTTATAGCCTACCTCGAACTCACGCTCAATGTTTTTCAAAACCTTACCCGAAATGTCCGTGATTTTCAGGCTTGCGCTGCCAGCTTGTGGCAGGTTAAAGCCAATGGTCGTCATACCCTTGAACGGGTTCGGTGTGTTTTGGTAAAGCGCAAATAGTTGTTCTGCTTTGTTATTGAAGGTCAGCTGCACATTAAGCAAATCGCTGTTGGTACGGTAAGCCTCTGCTTTCGTGAAACGAGAGTTGAGAGAAACCATTTCGCTCAACTTACCGCTCTCTTTCGCAAGGAATACCACACTGAACATCGAATTATCAATAGCCGTGCCGTTCCAGCTTGCCGTCAGGGCACCTTCTTTCAGCAATGTATAGCCGAAGTTCTCCTCGCTGGCAACACCAGATTTGACATCAATAACTTCAAGTGCATTGGCATCAAAGTTCAGGGTGAACTGAAAGCCCATCACGTCCAGCTCTTTGGCTGAAAACTCAACGGTCACTTCTTCGCCTTTGGTCACGCTACGGTCATCGGCATTCAGCTCGAAAGTGCCTTTGCTGCGCTCTTCGTTGCTGCCCGTCAGGTTGACGGCTGCACTGCCATTTACGTCACCCACTTTGATGGCCACGAAATTCGTATTTGGACAATCAGCGTTAACATCGTTAAGATTGATGATTTCAGGAAAAGCATCAACAAATGGGTTGGCAGGATTCGTGAAAATATAACCTTTGTCCACAAATCGCCAAGAAGTATTGTTCGGGAAATCCGTGTTTATCTGAAGTATCAGCTTGCGGATTTCAACGATGTCAAAGGTTGTAACAGTGTTTGACTTGTTGGCGTCAGCGGCAATGATTTTGTACGGCGAGTCCAGCAATGTGGAGCCAAGTACATGTTTGCTGATAAGCACTAAATCAAAAGTGGAAACTCCGTTCAAAGGCTCAATATCAAGTGATGGGGTCACAGTATAGTCGTTGCCAAGAATCATTGGAATGCCATAGCTGCCATTGATATTTGTTGCGACAGCTTGGTTGAAAGTGCCAGGTGCATTCACATTTACATTTACACCCTCAACACCAACATTTGATTCGTTTGAAATTGCGCCAGCAATAAGTGGAGCGCTACCGCACGTCCCCATATTGTCTTGAATAATGATGAAAGTTTCACAGTAATCTTGATTACCAGCGGCATCAGTCACCCAAAGTTGTACTGTTTGTTGTCCGACCTCATCGCAAGTGTAAGTTTCTCCAATATCGTTGACATCGGTAGAGAAAGATAATTTCAGTGTGCCGGGACAATTGTCAAAGCTGCCAGCATTCAGGTCAGATGCCCAAACGTCCACCATGCCCGTCTGCATCAGTTCAATTACAACGCCGTTTTTGCAATATGGTGTTGGCTTTTTGCAGTCCTTAATTGTCAGTGTAGTGTTGCAAGCTGTCTGGTTGTTACAGTTATCTTTTGCCACATAGCGCACTACATAGGTACCTGGGCCAACGTTGTTGAACGGTCCGAACCCAGACACCCAAACACCGCCAAAGTTAATTTGAGCAGTTACATCAATATCGGGGCTGCAGTCTTCGATTTCAGGCAATGGCAATTGCAGTGCAACGCCACAAGTAGTGCCATTAATACAGACATCAGGTAGGATGCAGTTATTCACAAACACTGGGTCAACCGTGTCATTTACCTTGATTATTTGCTGGTAAACAATGTAACCGTCCCATGGGTCAGAGTCCGGATCAGTATCTGGACCAAGGGCTCGAGTAGCATCCAACAGCGTTGGGCGATTAGGATTAGAGTTGCCACTGCGCCAGGAATCCCGGAATGTGCGGCCATCACAATCGCCATCGCTATCAACATCGCACTGGGGGAAAGGAATGCCAAGCTGGTTCTCAGGTTGTTCCACTACTTCTTGATCCACGTTAGCACCGACCACGCACCAGTTGATGATAGTCCAATCCCGCACAATTTTATAGCAGGCATCATTCACTGCGTAAACAACGTCATCGTGAGAGATAGCCACCAGCTCGCAGTTTTCGTAAAATATTTTGGGGTCACCAAAGTCAGGTACCGTCGAACCACAGTTCACAGTGATATCGGCAGGGAATTCAACCGCCCAGTCGGAGACGTGATCCACGAAGATGGTTTGGTTACAAGCCTGAGGCGTTGTGTTATTGCTAGCATCTTTGGCCGTGAACGAGCGAGTAATGGTGCCTTCTAAACACTGGTTGAGGTTGACATTTGTGTTGCAAGTAATTGAAACGCCGCAATTGTCGTAGTAGGTCGGCGAGCCAAAAAAGCCGGACAGTGTGGTGCACTGTTGCTGGTTGTTTTGACCACTAAGTTGGGTTTCAAGGTTGTCGGCGTACCAGTTGCAAGTGATACGTTGGTTAGGTGGGCAACTTACTAATGTTGGGTTCAGCTTGTCGCTTACCTTCACTTCGACCATACAATCGTTGTGGTTTCCAAAACAGTCAAATGCACGGAACACAACCATGATTGGACTGTTCGACACGTCTTCGCAGCAGAAAACTACAGATGGGCCAAAAACGGTATCGTCATGGCCGTCGTTACAAAGGTCAGTCATGCGGCGCACCTCGAAGTGGTCGAGACAGCAGTTGTCATAGGTAGCACTGTTGAATGCGCTAGCAAAAACTGTTGAGCCATTGCCCGTCGTTAAGTTTACATCTGTGTACGAAAGGCAAATAGTGGCAGGAGCAATGTCATCTATCACGGTGATTGGCACTGCCAAACTGGTTACGTTGCCACAGGCATCCGTCACTTGGTAAGTAATGATGTGCGGGCCTAAAGGCAAGCCAGGCGCAGGAATCGTGCCGCCATTGGCAGGATTTCCACCAAGATAAACAGCCTCTCCGATTGGCGTATTTATTTTGATAGTCCAAGTGCCATTGCAATTGTCTGTCACTGTAGGTGGGGGTAAAAATCCGACTGACTTACATGGTTGTGGATGCTGGCCTGGCACGTTTGCACTGACCGTAAACGGAGGACGAGTAACCACAGGCGCCTTCGTGTCCATCACCTTTACCACTTGGATATTGTCTTCTCCGCCAACACCGACTGTTACCACAAGACCCGTGCACCAGTTCAAAACCGTCCAAGTGCGCACAACCTTAAAGCTGGAGCCACAGATTGTTATCACTTGATCACTTTTAGACTGCTGGTAATTGCAATGCTGACCAACGATGTTTGCGACTACACCAGAACCAGTTAGAGCAAGCACATCAGCATCGTCGAGACCATTGCCTGGGCAGCCAGTGCCGCCATTTAGCAAATTGGTGCTGTTAATACTGGCAACATCGCCAAGTGGATCGTCATTGTCATCGCAGTCTGGATTGAGGTTTACGTCAATCACCAAGTTGGTGGCTGGGTTCGAATCTCCAACATAACGGTGCTTCGCCGTAGCAGTGATGATATTTGGGAAAGAATTGTACTGCTCGCAGGTCCAAATAATGTCATTTGGAAAATCAACAACTGTGGGCCGGTTAACGGTAATCACCTGGCTACAGAAGTTGGATGTGTTGCCTGAAGCATCAATTGCTACATAGTTCCGGGTTATGGTGACATAACCATTTGCACAAAGACCAACGGTATTTACCTGCTCACCAGTCAGATTGATGGTAGGAGTCAAATCGCAGTTGTCCACTGCGGTAGGGCCAGTTACCAAACTAAGGTCGTCCGAGCAATTGATAGAGACATTCGTGCAAGTAAGAATAGGCGGTAGCTTATCCTCTATATGAATTTGACCCCAGCAGGAGTTGCCCCCTCCGGTTTGGTCTGTGATTTTTACAGTTAAATTGGAATTGAACCACTGACTGGAGTTAGTGATAGTCACTTGGTTCAAGCCTGAAACAACTGGAGTCCAGTTATGAGTTATTTCAATTAGGTAGTCGTGGCCTGGTACTGGGTTACCCTCCAAAATTTGGTCTGCATTTACACCACCTTGGCAAGCATTGGGTGTGTTGTCAACTGAAATTTGGACGAGATTGTTGCAGACCATTACTTGGGCCTGGAGATAGTTGGGACTGCCTAGCAGCAGTAGGGACAAAAATGCCCAAGCGAATACCGGAATCCTGGAGAAATTCGTTCTGATCATGGATAATAATTTGTTAAGACACAATCGAAAACCATAAACAAAGCAAGACCTAAGGCTCACATTGGCTTAGTTTTTCAGTGCAAGTGATGGCTACATCGGGTAACCTGAACTAGGAACTTGTTTGAAAAACTGCTTAATTGCGAACTTGACCAAAATCGTAACACTGCTCTGAAATGACTCTCAAAGACTACTACAGTACAGGATAAACCCCATCAAAAGGAAATTGAAAGCGAATTAAGGAAAGGCAAAAAGAATGGGAACACGTTGTAATGCTGTAGTTCATGGGAAATCAGTTTAAATCAGTCTTGCCGCAAAATTAAGCACTTTATTTCAAATTAGGAAATAACAGACAAAATTTGAACTAATGAAATAGTCGTAAGGGAAAGGAGGCTTTGAGATGGGCTCTAAATTTTGTTTTTAAGCCCATAAGCAACAATTGGCAATCGTTATGCCAATCTACCCAAAAAACAAGTTTTTAGAATAAATTATTTTCGTAAGCGATTTTTATCAGCCCAGCAGAGCTAGTAGCGCCCATTTTTCGCATAATATTTTTTCGGTGAACGCTTACAGTTTGGTCACTGATGTAAAGTTCGCCAGCGATTTCTTTGTTCGTCAGTGCCTGGCCAACCAGTTTCAGTACTTCCAATTCTCGCTTGGTCAGGTTGAATTTTTTTACAATTCTGTCGTCATAACTAGGAGCCAGTTTACCATTTTGCATGAAGCGGGAGTTCATTCCACTCTGATTGGTCAATGACAAACCTACACTCAGATAGGTATCGCCTTCCATAACCTTATCTATAGCATGGAAAAGTTCCGTGGCTGGGCTATTCTTTAGTACATAACCATCGGCACCGGCCTTAAAAGCTGCCCGTATCACCTTAGGTTCATCGTACATGCTTAAAACAAGGATACGAAAATCAACCCCTAAGGTTTTTAGATGACTAAGCACCTCTATACCATCTATGTCCGGCAAGCTCAGGTCAAGCAGCAATAGGTCAGGTTGCAGTTCTCCTATCATTTTCAACAGACTGTTGCCTGTATTTGCTTCGGCAATGATGTTGAACTTTGTCTTTTCGCTTCTACCAAGGACCACTTTTAGGCCTTCAATAAAAATATGGTGGTCGTCGGTAATGACCAACTTCAATTCTGTGTGATTCATCATAATATGTTGGGATAGTTCTCTTTTTCGAGAAACAACTGTTATGATGACTATGGAAAATATAGTGCCAGTCCCGGCTAAATTGCTAAGAAAGTAAAAAAAATATATTGGTAGGAATCTTTATTTACGAAATAACTCAAACTCAAGGGGCTTTTCTAACTATTCAATCAGGTAAGTACCCTCTTTCACCTCATTTTTTCCATTTGAAAAAACGGCATAGTTAAATCCTTTATGAATGCTGAATCCGCCTGTTTGCCCTTTCTTGTTTACGGCAATAAATCCAACTTGAATATCTTTGTAATCTTTATACTTCTTGACTACACGAGCTACGGCTTCTTCACAAGCCGCTTGCGGACTTCGCCCGTTCCGCATCAGTTCCACCACCAAGAAACTGCCCACAGCTCTAATCACTGCCTCCCCAAGACCAGTTGCAGCTGCGCCACCCACCTCATTGTCAACGTACAAACCAGCGCCAATGATTGGCGAGTCACCCACCCTGCCCTGCATTTTATAAGCTAGACCACTAGTTGTGCAAGCTCCGGCGATTTCACCGTTTTTGTCAATGGTAATCATTCCAATGGTGTCATGCATCTCCACATTAATTACAGGTTTGTACTTTGAGGTCTTTTTCCATTCTTCCCAAGCTTTTTTCGACTCCTCAGTGAGCAGGTTTTCTTTTTTGAAACCTTGAGAAAGCGCAAATTCCAATGCCCCATCCCCCACCAATATCACGTGCGGCGTTTTTTCCATTACCCGCCTTGCCACCGAAACCGGATGAACGATATATTCCAATGCACAGACAGATCCGCAGCTCCCATCCGGCGCCATGATACAGGCGTCCAAAGTCACCCGACCATCCCTATCAGGTGCGCCACCAATTCCGACCGAGGTGTTCTTCTCATCCGCCTCAATGACCATCACCCCAGCCTCGACAGCATCTAGTGCACTACCGCCATTGTCAAGAATTTTCATAGCAGCATCGTTGGCTTTCATTCCAAAATCCCAAGTGGAAATGGCCAACGGCTTTATTGGAGCATTCGTTGAAACAGGTGTTTCGGTATTTGCTTCTGAGCAAGATGACAGTACCGTTCCGCCCATAGCAGCAGCAACTGAACCCAAAGCTGTTTGGTGGAGGAATTTTCTGCGAGTTACCATGTTTATTACTTTTGTTGGGAAAAGCACAAACATAATAAATCTAACGTCACCATTTTCCTCATTATATAATATGGATAGGATAGGGACATTTTTTATTAGAATCCTTGTCAAACTTGTCGGACAACTGCCATTTTGGTTGCTCTGGCTGCTATCCGACTTGTCCTGCTTTCTTCTTCTAAACATGTTCGGGTACCGAAAAAAAATTGTTGCCGATAACCTTAAGAATTCATTTCCTGAAAGGAATAAAGCAGAAATAAAAGCCCTTTCTTCTCAGTTTTTTAGACATTTTTCAGATATTCTGCTCGAAAGTGTGAAAGGACTTACAATGCCAAAAGCAGAACTTCAACAGCGATTCGTTTATCGCAACCCGGAGATTTTTCAACCGCTTTACGAAAAAAAACAAAGCGCCATTCTTCTTGGCAGTCATTACGGGAATTGGGAGTGGGGAGTACTTTCCTTCTCCCTTAGTGTCCAGCACATAGTAGTTGGCACCTACAAACCATTAAAAAACATAGTTTTAGAGGAATACCTGAATTCGCTTCGCAAACGGTGGGGCACGAGCCTAGCCGACATGGCACACACTGGCCGAGCGATTGTCAACTATAAAAACCAGCCAAGCATCTTCGTTCTCATCGCTGACCAAACCCCTTCCGACATGCGCAATGCCCACTGGACAGATTTCCTTCACCAGGATACACCCTTCCTGCATGGCATGGACAAACTTGCCCGAAAAACAGGCTATCCTGTATTCTACTTTGAAATTGAACGGATGAAGCGAGGGTTTTACGAAGTGACTTTTTCCCTCCTTTGCGAAGCGCCAAAAAATCTTCCTGAAGGTGAAATTACCCGACGCTATGCCGCAAAACTGGAAGCTACCATTCGTAGATCGCCCGCCAACTGGCTTTGGTCACACCGCAGGTGGAAGCGCAAACGCCCGGCTGCCAACCTTCCAGCTTGAATTTTGTCCTTCCTAAAAAACAAAATAATGAAATTCCACTTGCTTACGAACCTCCTACTGCTAGCCTTTCTGTCTGCTTGTCAATCTCACCGGACAGAACATGCTTCTAATCCCAAAAGTGACAATGTACAAGTTGGCCCTTTAAATGAGCGGTCGGTTGGCGGCCCCTGCGAATGTTGCGAAGCTATCTTTGACGGGATGCCAGATAGTTTGACCTGGACAACAGAAATTTCACCTGCAACTGAGCCTGGCCAACCGCTGGAAATATCTGGTATCATCTTTAAAAACGATGGTAAAACACCCGCCGAGGGCATCGTTTTATACGTTTACCACACTGATAATGAAGGACTTTACTCCGCAGGTTTAAAGACTTCAAACTGTACCGAACGGCACGGCCATTTGCGAGGCTGGATGAAAACTGGGATTGATGGCAGATACCATTTCCGCACTATTCGCCCAGCCTCCTACCCAAACACCAATTTCGCACAACACATCCATCCAGAAATCAAGGAGCCAGGCTTAAAGGTCTACTGGATTGATGAGTACGTCTTTTCCGATGACCCAAATCTTACCCCTTCGGAAATCGAAAAACACCAAAACCGGGGTGGCTCTGGCATAATGACTTTAAGCAAAAAACGAGATGGGCTTTGGATTGGTCAGCGAAATA
>JAHEAS010000754.1 GCA_024642645.1 Saprospirales bacterium
CATCTGGTATTCCGGCAGCGTCATTAGGCGGATGCAAAGGGATTGGACGTATTCCTCCCGGCCCTCGTGCCGCACATATTTTTCGAGGGTCTTCTTGTCAAAACCATTCTTTGCCAGAAGAAAATAATCGGCGAAAAAGTCAGGTAAATCAGCCTCTTCCACCCCTTCGCACATTGCAAGGATGGGCGAAAAATCAACCTTTGCGCCCAGCTTTTTCAACTGCTTGTTGTCCGTCTCTTCGAGGTCTGTCTTGAAATTAAAATCCATATCGGAGGCATAGCAAATAGCGGCAGCGAGGTTGAGGCGCATCATCAGCGTTGAATTGTCAATCCAAGTTTTTCCACCAGGCCAGCCAGCTACGTTGGGCGGTTTGAACAGGATTTGCCCCAATGCTTTTTGAAGGCCAACGAGTGCCTTTTCGTTGTTGCTGGTGACGTGCAGTTGCCGCATCAACCCTGCCACGAGTTCGATGGGGGATTTTATTTTTACACCTATATAATAGTTGTCGTAAAACCAGTCGCTTTGGAAAATATGGCGCATCAATTTCCCGATGTCATAATTTTCATAAAACATATCGGCCAGTTCCTCTACCCTTTTTTCGTCCACCACCTCATTGACGAAGTAGCGGTATATTTTTCGACAGACAAACAAGGCAGTCTGGCGCTTTTCGAGAACCATGTCAATAATATCAGTGCCATCGAAATTGCCCGTTTTCCCGAAAAAGGTCTTTCGGTCGAAATCATGGTTTTTTTCGCGAAAGACAAACTCACCCCGCTTGTTGCTCGACCATCCGGTGAATGCACGGGCGGCCTCCTTCACATCTTGCTCGCTGTAATTTCCCCGCCCGATGGTGAAGAGTTCCATCACTTCCCGGGCAAAATTTTCGTTCGGCTTCCGCTTGTTGTTCTGCTGGTTGTTGAGGTAGCGTATCATGGCCGGATCGCGGGCGATGGCCAGCACGAGGTCCCGGAAATTACCAAGTGCATATTGCCGGATGCTGTTGAGTTGCTGCGTGGCGAGAATTCCAAATTTGATTTCACAGGCAAAATGGCCGTGCCAGAACAGGCACATTTTTTCGAGCAGGGCGCTTTCATTGGGGTCGGCCATGCGTTTGAGCCAAGCTGTGTTTTGCTGCGCAACCAGTTCCTTTTCACGTAGCTGAAGGTCGTTGCGGACAGCTTCGGCCATGTCTATACTGTAGTCGGCCAGCGGAGGTGCGACGGCATTGGACTGGTTGTTCCCGGCTTTGCTGAACAAATCCTCTACTGCTTTTTCGAGCGGCCAGTTTTTGCGCTCCTGCCATTCCTGAGGGCTAAGACCGAAGCCCGCCCGCCAGTAGAGGTGCTGTATTTGCTTGGATTCTTTCATTGAGTTGCTTTTTGAAGATTGGCTTGCGGGGTTTGGACTATATTTTGCCCAATGCGTTTAAACCACAAAATATTTTGACTAAAAGTCAGGGTTCTTTTCTAAACCAACTTGATTCTTTAACGTCGGTACTCCCCATTTGACGATAAAAAAACCCCTACGGACAATGGTTAGACCCTGAAGGGGATTGTACGGACATATCTTTGTTCTCAGATTTAATGGCCAAAAATTCTAAAAGAAAGCCTCAGTTTTTAATTTTGCCACCTGCTGGTTCATTTCACCCATATACTTCCCAAACTGATTTATCTTTTTAGCTGCCATTGCTGGCGGCGAGGGCCGAATTTACAGGCCGGGAATAGAAAACTTCACATAAAGAAACAAGGAGGCACGCACGGTAATACCTGGTCAACGGAAGTTGCCCAACCAAATAGCTTTTTAATAAAATGGCTTGCCTTGATATGGGGAACCTCCATGTGGAAGCCAGTTAAGGTAAACTGACAATTTAGATTCATTTGTCCATGAGACTCGTTACTTTCCTTTCTGAGCCATCGCTCACGACAGCAAGACATCCCGCCATTTTCAGTACGTTGAGGCCATCGCCGCTGGCAATAATCAAGTCTTGTAAAAGCAGCCTCTCACACCAAACTAATAAACATAAATCATTCAAAATGAAAAGACTTTTTCACCTTCCAAACGCCCTAATCTTATTGTTATTGACTTTGTTGCCCATGACCGCCTTTTCGCAATTAGAGGCTTGGGAACTGAATGGCCAGCTTGGCGACCAACCGTCGAATACACCGACAACCGTTGCGGCTGGCATCAATAGTGGCATACTTCAGCGGGGAGCTGGTCTTGCTCCAAACGCAGGCTCTGGCTCCATCAACGCAAACGGTTGGATCAACGCTGGCGGTTTTTCAACGCTGGCCGATGCAATAGCCAATAATGATTACTACGAATTCACACTGCCGATTCAAGCTGGATATACTGCCTCCTTGAACAGCGTTGTGCTCAGGATTGGCAGTTCAAACCGCGGCCCCAATATGGCCACGCTTCGCAGCAGCGTTGATGGTTATTCCACCGACCTGAACCCTACACCACTTACGGTTACCACTTCTTTTGTCATAAATACGATACCTATCTCTACGCTGAACAACCAAACCGGCACAGTGACCTTCCGCTTGTACGGCTATGGTGGCGCT
>JAHEAS010000083.1:0-1467 GCA_024642645.1 Saprospirales bacterium
TGCAAAAAAATCAACCTCGCCCTGCGAACCGAGTATTCGCCCAGGCACGTGCCTGACGAAATCATCGCCTGCCCAGATATTCCGTACACCATTAGCGGCAAAAAAATGGAAGCGCCCGTGAAAAAGATTCTGATGGGAAAAGCACTACACAAAGCTGCAAACCTCGATTCAATGCGTAACCCAGAATGTTTGGCATTTTATCAAAATTTCAAAAACAGCAAAATTTGAAATTTTGCGAAAAATCAATCAATATCAGTTGTTTCTTTGCTCCGCTAATAGTTTCAAAACAAAATACATCATGAAAAAAGAGCTGCTATTCATCGTATTCATCTGCTTCGCTGTTCAGCGCATCCTAACGGCACAAATCGCCGACCAAAAGGCATCCGAAAAATGGGACCCCAGGCTCACCGAAGCTTGGGAAGTTGCACCCAAAATCGTAACTCCGGGAAATGGGACTTCAGCTCCTAGTGACGCAATCGTGCTTTTTGACGGTACCAACCTCAACGAGTTTACCCACGAAAACGGAACACCTGCACAGTGGGACATCAAGGACGGTGCCATGACGGTAAAACCCAATACTGGCGCTATTTTTACAAAAAAAGTATTTGGTGATTACCAGCTGCACATTGAATGGCGTGCACCAGTGGTGGTAAAAGGCGAGGGCCAAGGACGTGGCAATAGCGGCATTTTTATGCAAAGTCGCTACGAAGTGCAGGTACTCGATTGCTACAACAATACTACCTATTCCAATGGGCAAACTGCCTCTATTTACAAACAGAGTATCCCACTTGCTAATGCGTGCCGCCCACCAGGTGAGTGGCAGACTTATGACATCATCTACACTGCACCAAGGTTTAACATTGATGGAATGAAAACGGTACCAGGTTATGTGACCGTCATCCATAATGGCATTGTAGTGCAGAACCATACCGAAATCAAAGGCACAACGGAATATATTGGTTTGCCAAAAAACATCGCCCACGGGGATGGTCCAATTCAATTACAGGACCACGGGGATTTGGTGAGTTATCGGAATATTTGGATTCGGAAGATATAAGAATTGGGTTATTGGGTTATTGATTCATTCAGCGACGATAACCCAATAACTTAATAACCCAATCGCTAAATTGCCTTCCTCGCCACAAAATTCACCCCAAAGAAAAAATACTCCCGCAGCAAACCATACCGCTGCCAAAGCTCCTGCTCCCGTTGCACCACCTCTTCCGGCTGTTTTCTTTGGAAAAGGTTCGGGGGGAATAGTCGAACATAGTTCAGCTTGTCCTCTTCCAATTCAAATCCCGCCTTTATGAACTCTGACCGCCAAACCGGGTAAGGCCGAATGTTCTCGTTGCCCATGGTTACGGTCCGGCCAAGTCCCTCGTCGTAGTAGTCAATAATGCGGTTGTTGCCCCGCTGTTTGTAGAGCTTGATGCGCTGGACGAGGTTGTTGCCGTTCTCCTCGATGGC
>JAHEAS010000083.1:1477-9424 GCA_024642645.1 Saprospirales bacterium
ATTTTGAAGTGGTTCGAGGTGGTGAAGCGTATCCTGCACGATGATGAGGTCTTCGGAGTTTTCGTGAATTTGGGTGGAGAAAACATCTTCGTAACTGGCTTTGACCAGTGACATATCACCGTACTTTGACCAAAATTCGAGTCGGCTAGGTATTTCTTTAAAGTAGAATTCGAGCGTCGTGCCACGGGAAGGAATGCCGTTTAACGCCAAAAAGATTTGCGTGGTGGCATATCCGCAGCCACAGTCCCAAATATTGAGAGCATGAGAACGTGAGAGCGTGAGAGCGTGAGATTGAACTTGGTCAAAAACGTATTGCAAACGCTGGCAGAAATAGGCTTTCCGGAATGGCAACTTGGCTGTGTCATCATGGAATTTGTAGTACTCCCGTAACTTATCTCGAGTTTTCAATTCCTCCAAAAACTGTTCAAAAAATTGTTCAACGGTCATATTTCCAGATTGGTGAGTTGGCATATTTGTTTGATGGGGCAAAAATAACAATAACCCGCTGAAACCATTTTTGGGGCTTTTTTAACACCTCCAAAGAAACAGGTTATGGCATTGCGGCTTTTCTTTGTCCCCATATCATACAACGACCAATGCAAACGACCGTACCGCCACCTTTCAGTTGCACCTATACACCTAGCCTTCCCGAACTGCTTCGCAAGCTGGGCTGCACGATTGCCCTGAGCACCTTTCAAGCAGGCAAAGTGATTTTACTTTCTGCCAAAAATGACGACGAGCTAACGCAGCTTCCCCGCAATTTTGCGAAGCCAATGGGCATTGCACTGCATGGAAACAAAATGGCCATTGCCTGCCTCGATGAGGTAATTGTGCTTGCCAATTCGCCAGAGCTGGCCACCCATTATCCCAACAAACCAGGCACTTACGATGCACTTTACATGCCCAGGGCCAGTTATTTCACGGGGCAAATTGACATCCACGACTTGGATTACGGCGCCAATGACCAGCTTTTTGCCGTGAACACTTCCTTTTCCTGTATTATCAAAATTGACGACAATTATAGTTTCACCCCGATTTGGAAGCCCAAATTCATCTCAAAATTGGTCAGCGAAGACCGCTGCCACCTCAACGGTATGGCCCTGCAGAACGGTCAACCCAAATATGTCACCGCTTTCCACGATACAAACACAATGCAAGGTTGGCGGGATCGTGTGGTGGATGGCGGCATCGTGATGGATGTGGTAACTGGGGAAATTATTGCACGAGACCTTGCAATGCCCCACTCTCCTAGGCTTTTTGATGGCCAATTGTTTTTGTTGCTTTCAGCAACGGGCCAATTGGTCAAATTGGATGAAAATTCAGGCAAATATGAGTTGGTGACCCAACTAAACGGCTTTGTTCGTGGTCTTTGCAGGCATGGTGACTATGCCTTCATTGGCCACTCCAAATTGCGTAAAAGTTCCTCGACGTTTGCGAAGTTGAAATTTGCCGAAAATGCAACGATGGCAGGTGTCTCTGTGGTGCATTTACCAACAGGAGCCTTGGTTGGAGAAATAAGATATCAAACCTCAGTGGACGAAATTTATGATGTGCAAGTATTGCCCCATTGCCAGCGTCCAGGTATTTTAAACACTCAAAAACCAGAATACAAACTGGGACTTTCCACACCCGTGGCCACCTATTGGGCTGCGCCAAAACCGGAATAGTCACCTTTAACAAACTGCATTTTAACCATTCTAAAGATATTTCATCATTATGAAAGCAATCCATTTACCCTTCTCAGCACAATTGGGTCGGTACAAACACCTTGCGAAAAAGGTCAACCGCTTGCTGAAAAAAGGAACATTTCAATTCCTTTCTCTCAAGGAACAGCGCAGCCTGCTTATCAAGTTGCGAGTCCGACTAAAACGAATCTGGCAACTGATTCCGCAGACCCAACTAAAAGGCGCATTGGCTGGTGTTACCTTGCTTCTTGGTACAGCATCCGGTTTGCAGGGTCAAACTTTTGCGCCAGCGGTCATTTCTCCATTTGGCATTGCGCCAGGTTCCACCTACGGTTACCAGTCATTTGCAGACATCGATGGTGATGGTGACCTTGACTTGTTGGTCAGCACTTATGACTCCATTAGCTACCAAAGCAACCTAGTGTTCTTTGAAAACTTGGGGACGCCACAAAACCCGATTTTTACAGCTGACAACTTTCAAGTCAATCCGTATGGTATCGAAAGTGGTTATTTGACGCAGCCGTTACTTGCTGATTTTGACAATGACGGGGATTTAGACTTCATATCAGTTGATAGGTACAACGGTGGGTTTCAGTTCCAAGAAAACATTGGAACTGCCACTGCACCCAATTATTCTGCACCACAGACAAACCCATTTGGCCTAACTGCAGGCTATGATTTATTTTTTTTCACCACTGCCGACCTTGATGGAGACGGGGACATAGATATCCTAGGCAGTGAATTTTATGGTGTTATTACCTTTTATGAAAATGTTGGAACTCCGGAGTTGCCTGCCTTCGCTGCACCGCAAGCAAACCCTTTTGGCATTGTTCTAAGTGGATTGGTTGTCGTCCCTCATTTAGGAGATTTCGATTCCGACGGGGATTTCGATTTACTTTCCATGAATTTCGATTACACAGCAGGTGGGACAATATCCTATGCAAAGAACTCAGGAACACCTGCTAGCCCAAATTTTGATATTGCTGTAAATAACCCTTTTGGCATTACTGCAAATGGATTAACTGTACCAATCCCTTGTTCCGCAGACATTGATGGCGATGGAGATCTGGACATTTTCATAAATGATTATTACGGAACAGTTATGCGTTTTTATGAAAACCTAACTAGTCCTTCAAGCAGTACTGACAGGTCGCTCCTTGCAAACGTTGAATTATCGCCGAATCCCGTCTCATCTCTGCTGAACCTTCATTTGGAGTCAAACACCTTGCTTTCCAAGCCGACTCTTACCGTAATGGATGCTTTTGGACGGGTTGTTAGCTCCAAGAAGTTGTCAACCGAATCACAAACCATTGATTTTCAATTGGATGTGAGCCAACTAGCCTCAGGTCTTTACCTCGTAAAAATTGAAGCAGATGGCAAAGCATCCATGACAAAATTTGTCAAAGATTAACTTTGCTGTAATGGAAATGGCCTTGTGGATTTCTCCGCAAGGCCATTATTTTTTGTTCAAAACAAGGGAAAACTAAACTTCCACAAGTTGAACCACTTTCTTGTCGAAAGGATTGAGTGCCGTTCCTTCCACATCCGCCTCTACTTCAATGCGGTACTCGGAATTCACGGCTTGCAGTTTTTTGGCCAAGGAAACAAGCCCTCCGGTAACGAAGTTCTTGTCCCCAAACTTGTCCACTTTGGATTTGTGGAGCTGAAATGGAAGCGTGAAGTCAACGCCAATTAGCTCCTCAGCAGGTACTTCGATTCGTTGTTTTAGCGTGATTTCGCCAAGCAAATATTCATCTACCAGCTTCTCTTTCCCTCGGCCACGGCTGTATTTCTCCACCATTTTCAAATGGATATTGCGGACCACTTGCGGGTTTTTTGAATGAAAAACCAACTGTCCGCTAATTGCTCCAACCTGCTCAAATACCATCTCAGGAAGCACCAACTCCACTTTCACACCTTCGATGCCTAACCATTTTTTGACTTTTCCAAACATGCTATAAATTGTTGGATTGTTAAATTATTGGATTGTTTGGTTCGCTAAGAGAACAATCAAACAATTCAACAATCAAATTCTACACAAACCGCTTGTGCCAGCTCTGGTTGAGCGGCTTGAGCCATTTTTCTTCCAACTCACCTTTTGTCTTGACCAAATTATCGAAAACAAGCGTTTCCGAATTGATTTCACCGTTTTGAAAAAGGTTTGAAAATTCAGTTTGATTTGCTGTTTTCACGTCATCTCCTTCCTTCCATGCGAAAGTCATCCGGTCAAAAAGGTCAACGCCGAGTTCATTTTCGAGCTGCTTTAGGAAATGGACGCTTTTGTCAATTGAACAACCGCTGGCACCAGCTTGGCTCTCGTCCACTGCCAAAAGAATGAATCGGTCGTGAAGCACGTCGCCGTGTGCCCGCAATTGATTGTTGTGGCTTACCCAGTTTTGGGCAAAACGATTGACAATCGCTTTCAACTCGGGCACAACCTCCGTCGGGAACGGTTTATTTGATTGGTAAATCCAAACCCTGGAATCTGATGGAAAATGTTGAAAATCGTTCATTGAAATATTTTTTTCAAAATTACAAAATCCCAGACAACACCTCGATGGTCTTGTCTATCTCGGCTTTGGTATTGTAATAATGGGGTGAAATGCGCAAAGCCCAATCAACCCCTTTTTCCAGGAAGTCAATCTGAGCATTTATTGGTGTCGCAAAGCCTGCATGAATATTGGCATCGTCCAAGGCCTTTTTTACTTCAGCAGGCTTTTTCCCTTCGATGTTAGCAGTGACGATACCACATTTGCGATGCCCCCTGTCCAGCACTCGAACGCCTTGAAGCGTTGAAAGTTGACTACGGGTGTAGTCTGAAAGCGCTGTCACTTCCCGCTCAATAGCATCCAAACCGAGATTCATGGCATATTCGATTGCTACTTTCGAACCGAGCACGAGGCCGTAGTTTTTCTCCCACTGTTCATATCGTCGAGCTGTTTTCTCCTTTTCGTACTCGTCTGGACCTACCCAAATCCCGCCAGCCATATCAGGAAAAACAGGCTCAAAACCTGCGCCCAACACAAGGTCTGAGACATATAAAAAGCCAGCACCTCTTGGTCCACGCAACCATTTTCGCATGGTCGAACAGAGGAAATCACAGCCTATTTTCTCAACATCCAAGGGGATTTGCCCCGCAGACTGGCAGGCATCGACTATGTACCAAACATCCCGTTCTTGACAAAACTGGCCCACGCTCTCTATATCTTGAACGAGACCAGAATTGGTGGGAACATGCGTCACTGCAACTAGTTTAGGTTGGTGGAGGTCAATCACTTCTTTGACTGATTGCGGGTCAACGCCGCCTTCCGGCAATTTTGCGGCACGCAACAGCCTAATCTTCTGTTTTTTCTGTAAATAAAGAAAGGCAATTTGGTTGCTTACATAATCATCATCGGTAGTGAGAATGACATCGCCAGGTTCAAATGGAATAGAAGACAACGCCCTGAAATAAGCATCAGTAGCACTTCCGGCAAAAGCTACATTGTGGGGTTGAGCGTTAATTAAGCGAGCCGTTGCATCGTAAAATCCGGCAATATCCTTCGCATGTTTTGCGGCTACTTCATAACCTCCATGCAGGGCTTCTTCTGTTAAATAATCTATGACAGCTTGGGAGACGGGCTTGGCTTGGAGACTTGCTCCTGCATTGTTCAAGTGGGTATGGAGCGAACAGCCAAGAGTGTCGTCACGAAGTGCTTGAATATCCATTTGCTGGGTAGAATTTATGGTTGGTGGCTATTTTTTGCGAACAATAAAACCTTTACCAACACTGTGTTTAGCATTTTTGAAAAACCAAAAATCAAGTCTGATGACAAGGTCGGTGAAAAAAGTCAGTACAGGTTCTTTTGCCGTCGGTCGCAGTTTCCCCTTCTTTTCCTCCAGCCCTGAAACATTGCCAGCGTTTTCCTTGAAAAGCCGCTGAATCATCCCTGTCCAATACATTTCGAGCAGACCAATGAGGTATCCGCTCAGGTTTTTTTCCTCTAAAACCTCCATGCCGTATTGCACCGCCCATTGCTTGAAAAGCACAGGGTCAACAAGGTACTCGTGCCCAAAAGCGTATGCGCCCTGAGCGATTGCCCGTTTTCCGAACAGCCGATTTATTGGGTCGTAGGTAAAAGGGAAATTAGTTTGAGGAAATGTAATGAACGCCAACCCGCCCGGCATCAGTACCCTACCAATTTCTTCGGTCATCCGCTGGGGCTTTCCCACATGCTCCATCACGTCCACACTGGTCAACAAGTTAAAACTATTCTCGGAAAAACTGAGATGGAGAGCATCCTCGATTTGGTATTTTAGGTTCGGTGTAGCAGCGTTCATTTTCTCCGCAAAGGCAATATCATGTTCGTTGATATCACAAGAAATAAGCTGCTCGCAATGGGCGGCAATCATTGGGTCGTAATCTCCCTCACCTGTACCAAGGTTTAAGACTCTTGAAAATTTGCGACTGGCACCGAACCGCTTCAGGTTTTCACGGATGAAAAGGTATCGGTTCCGATAGGTCGGAAAAAGGAGTTTGTAATTCATTTTATGGAATGGGCCTTTGAAATTCACAAATTCTTTGCTGCCTCTCTTACTTGCTGCGCTGTGGCTGCATTACCCTGTTGGTCGTAAGATTGGGCTAATCGTTCATAGGCATTTTTGATATTCGGCGTAATGTCCGCATCCAGCTTGATGGCAGCTTGAAAATCCATGGCAGCACCAGCCAAATCGCCACCATACAAACCCGCCAAACCTTTATAAAATAGACCGGACGTGTCGCCAGGGGCAGCCTCAATAGCCTTTGTAGCGGCATTCTTTGCCTCACCAGGATTGCCAAGGTTGAGGTAAGCCAAGGCCATTTTCAACCATGCCTGCTCATTGTCTGGGTACTTTTGTGTCTCCTGTTGGAATGCGGCAATGGCTCCTTGAAAATCCTGCGCCTTCAGGGCTTTTTCCCCTGCGAAAACAGCTCCGCCACCTTGTTCTATTGCAGTTAATGGTATGCCGTTCGCTGTGATGGTATGAATGGTTCGCTTGTTAGGCCAAGCGCCAGAATGGAGATGTGGGCCTTTAATGTAGCGAGATGGAAAGATGCCATAATCCCATGCTTTTTCGTAGCGGGATGCAAATTTGACGTAAGTAACCTGCACTTTGCCTTTGAATTTTTTGTCAACATAAGCGTGGGCAACATAGGAAAAAGAGGTACCTATTGTCACCGTGTCCTTCATTGTCGGACTGATTTTGCCTTCAGCTTCCAACCAATCAACTGCTTGCTTCATGCTAACACCCCAGTAGTCTGTTTCATAATTGCCGAAGGCACCTGATATGCCCCCTGCAAGTGGGTTAAAATAGACATAGGGGAACTTGGCGTTCCGAGCAATGAAAACTGCAGGCTCCAACATCATCAGGCCAACCACGCCGTAAATCAGGTATTTCCCAATCTTGTTTTCTTTCAATTTCGCTTCCATTTCCAGGTAAAAAAGCGCTGCAACCACAGTCATGGTCGGATAAACAAAGCTCAAGTGCCGCCATCCGTCGTGGAGGATACTGTCTTTGTAAATGATGTAGAACAATGGAAAAAGTGCTGCAAACACAGCCATGAAAACTGGCAGCACTTGGTATTTTTTGAAAAAATTCCCCAAAAATATAAGCCCGCCAAGCAGGCCAATAAGACTAAAAAGCGGGATGGTACGCCATATCCATTGGAGTGCATAATTCCACGGCGTCTCATCTGACATCACGTTTTCACCAGCAAATAACACCCGAATTTTTACACCTAATTTGGAAAATTCACCCAGTGCTTCGAGTGGATTGCTGATGGGTGATTGCATGGCAAAAGGCCAAAAAAGAAGTGCCAGTGCATAGCCAGCTATGGCGACGCCAAATGTCCATGCAGCATATTTCCCAACGGTTTTCCCGTTAGAAGTCAACCCTGAAAGGCCATTCTTCATCAAAAAATCCAAGCCTGCAAACAGGAACAAAAACGCCACCAGCAACAAACCACCGGCCCTTGTGGCAATGGCCAGACCAATGCCAAGGATAATACCCAAGGCCGTTTTCCATTGTGGAGCTGGCATTTGTTTGAAGAACAGCGCCATATAATACAAGGCAATGGCATAGCCTGCAGCAAAGGGAATGTCCTTTGGGTTCATCAATGAATCGCCGAGGAAACGGGGCGATAGAAACATGAAGAGTAGGGTAAGGATTGCTGCACGCCATCCAGCAATTTCCTTAGCCAACAATGCTGTGAAGAGCATGGCCAGGACTCCAAAAATGGCGT
>JAHEAS010000755.1 GCA_024642645.1 Saprospirales bacterium
GTCTTCGTAAGTGCTTGGAAACGAGCCGTTTAGTTCATGTGCGATGTGCTTGGCGGCGGCGTGGAGGTTACGGGCACGGGAGTAGTAGCCGAGGCCCTCCCACAGTTTCATCACTTCGTCCTCGAGGGCATTGGCGAGGTCGGTGACGGTTGGGTAGGCCGCCTTGAACCGCTCAAAATACGGCAGCCCCTGCTCCACCCTCGTCTGCTGCAAAATGATTTCGGAGAGCCAGACGAGATAGGGGTCTCGTTCACCTTTCCAGGGCATGGGGCGATGATGCCCACTGTGCCAGTCGAGGAGGTTTTTGCTGAAGAAAAGGTGACGGTCGGTGGTGGCCATGTAGCAGTGATTTTATGGGGCAAGATTACGGGATTTTGGGGGAGTTGGCTGTTTCTACTCATTTGGCAACTTGGATTGGTTTACTTTTGGTGTTGAGTTTAATCCACTTTTTTGACCATTGATGAAATACTACCTCAACCTACAGTACAAAATGCTTGGCAGACAGCTCTCGGACTTTGGAATAAATCCCATTATCGGTTATTTACTTTTACCCATGCTGTTTTTAGGACTGTCGTTCTACCTATTTGTAAAGACTGAATTTGCAGAATATATTTATGTCTTTTTGTCCGCCAGTTTATTGATTAGCTTGAGTGGGGCCAACCGGAACGACTTTCTCAGAAACTGTTTTTCAAACAAAGATTATCGAAAAATCAGGTTGCTCGAAAACACAATCTTAGCGCTGCCATTTTTTACTTTTTTAATTTATGAAGGTTGTTTTGTTACTGCCGCTACACTGCTGATTTTGGAAATTATATTGGCTTTTACAATTTTCGGGAATAGATTTAATTATACTTTGCCAACCCCATTTTGTAAGCAACCGTTTGAGTTTATCGCTGGTTTTCGTAAAACATTTTGGGTAATTTTATTAGCGTATTTTATAGCTTATATGGCTATAATGGTTGGCAATTTCAACCTTGTACTGTTTTCAATGATGTTGGTTTTTTTTAATTGCATGTACTTTTACGCCTACCCCGAAAAAGCCTATTTCGTATGGATATTCCAGGCAACTCCAAGACGTTTCCTTTTTGATAAATTAAAAACGGCACTGTTGTATTCGACTGGACTTGTTTTGCCCATAGTGGCAGGGCTTTGCTTTTTCTTCCCTGAAAAAATCAATATTATCATTGGTTTGCAATGCTTGGGGTATGTATACTTATTAGCTGCCGTACTTGCCAAATATTCGGCGTTTCCATCTGAAATCAATTTGCCTCAATCCTTCTTTATGGCTTTTGGCATCGTATTCCCACCATTTTTGTTGGCAATTATCCCATTTTTTTATTTCCAATCCATTAAAAGACTCAACGAAATCCTGAAATGATCACCATTGAAAATCTGTCAAAATCATACGGTACTAAACAAGTCCTCAAAGACATTAACCTCAGCTTTGAAAAGGGAAAGGTCTATGGCATTGTTGGGGAGAACGGAGCTGGAAAAACTACCCTGTTCAAGTGTATCGCAGGTTTGGAGAACTATAAAGGTAAAATCATCAGCGAATACAACAACCTAAAAAATCACCTTGGTTATTTGCAGACAGACCCCTATTTTTTTTCAAAAATTACTGGGGGCGAATACCTACAACTGTTCTGTAACGCAAGGAATATGATAGTGCAAAATTTTGAAACAAAAAATATATTTGACTTGCCCCTCAACCAATATGCCGCCACTTACTCCACGGGCATGAAAAAGAAACTGGCTTTGACAGCAATACTCATAGGGCAAAATGACATCTATATCTTGGATGAACCGTATAATGGCGTTGATATTCAAAGCAATATAATTATCACTGAAATCATCCATAAACTAAATTCGCTAAACAAAACAATCATTCTTTCGTCGCATATTTTTTCCACATTAAATGACACCTGTGGCGAAATTTATTTATTGAAAGAAGGTAGCTTGGTAAAGAAAGTACATAAAGCAGAGTTTGGAAAATTGGAGCAGGAAATGAAAGATTTTACGATTGGTAATAAGATTAAGAAGTTTGACCTTAGATGAAGTAATGGGTATAAAAAAATCCCGCTCTAGCGTTTGCAAACTTGCTATGCTCCCAATTTCCCGCCTCATCTCATCAAAAAATCAACAATTTTTCACTCGAAATCCAAATTCCGAACACGGTCTAAGCCTCGCCTCCACTCTCTTTCTCTTTCAAAAACACCTGCAAAACCGCCGCTGCACCCATTACCACAAAGCACCCAATCGGGTTCAGCCAGATGAAGCCGAGGTCTTCTTTCCCATCCATTTTATCCATGAAATAAGTGGCTACCACCACCGCCTCACCGATGATGGCTGCAATGAAGACCGCTGTGCCCCGTATCCATTTCATCACAAAAGCCACCACGAAGATTCCGAGAATCGTGCCGTAGAGCAGTGAGCCAACGATGTTCACGGCTTGTATCAGGTTCTCGAAAAGCAGCGTGATGGAGGCGAAGAAAATGACCACAGCCCCCCAGCCGAAGGTAAGCCATTTGGAGGTACTGAGGTAGTGGTTGTCGGTGGCTTCC
>JAHEAS010000756.1 GCA_024642645.1 Saprospirales bacterium
TCATGCCGACCATCAACGGGATATCGAGGTTTTGGTATTTTTCTTTGAGAACTGCGTCCTTGAGGCCGTCGCCGAAGTCGGTCACGGTAAAGTCCACAGAATTGGAATTGAACAACACTTCAGGTTGGACAAAGAGGTGCTTGCCGAGCTTGCCCCTTGCGAAGACACCGAAATGGTAGCCATAATTAGCATCTTTGATGGCAAGGCTGAGACCATTGGCAGAAACTGTTTCCATATCCAGCTTGTCTGTGCTGAAGCCTGTTTTGAGGCCAAAACGCACTTGTGCGGAGGCCGTCATTGCGAAGAAAAGGAGGGCGATTGGAAGAACGAGTGATAATTTCATGGTTTTGCTATTTTTTAAAAGTGATGATTGCATAACGTTGGTAGAACCGCTTTTTGGTATCTGTGTTCGGTCGAAACTTAGTGGTTTAACGCCTTTTAACTTTAGGGGAAAGGGTTTGGCTTTTTATTAAGGTTTTTAAAGGTTTTTGACTGGCATTATCGGAAATTTAGCGACAAATAACTGGTTATCAAGGTGTTGCAAATTCATTTTATTTTCAAAGCCAATCATCCAAGCAAAGGATTAATTTTGCCGCCATGGAAATAAAATCTGCCAATTACATCGGGAGTTACCCGACGCTGGACAAATGCCCGAAGCCCGGCCTACCTGAATTTGCCTTCATTGGCCGCTCCAATGTGGGGAAGTCTTCTTTGCTCAATATGCTTTGTGGGAGGAAGGATTTGGCGCATGTCTCAAAAACGCCGGGCAAAACGCTGGCCATCAATTACTACCTTATAAATTATGAGTGGTATTTGGTGGACTTGCCAGGGTACGGATATGCCAAACGTGCAAAATCCATGCGCAAATCTTTCAGTAAAATGATCACGGACTATTTTATGTACCGGGAAACCTTGGCCTGCAGTTTTGTGCTCATTGACGTGAACGTGCCACCAAGGGACAATGACATGGATTTCATCAATTGGCTCGGCGAAGCTGCCGCACCTTTTGTGATAGCTTACACCAAATCCGACAAACTCTCCAATGCCAAACAAGAGGACAGCATTGCCACCATTCAAGCCAAAATCCTCGAATCATGGGAAACCCTGCCCCAGCAATTCATCACCTCCTCCGCCCACCGTATCGGCCGGGAGGAGGTGCTCGGGTTTATTGAGGGGGTCAATAGTTCAATGGTTTAAAATAGTTATTGGAGATTGGAGATTGGTTGCGACGTAACCAATCTCCAATCTCCAATCTCCAAATATGACAGAAAGCTCGACTATACATCCGCACGTCATCCCCCAAATGGAGGAGTGGCCTATCTATAAATTGCTTTCGGACAGGAAAAAACTGATCCGGGAAATTGACGAATTTACCTTCCAACGCATACTGGAACTGCACAAGAACGACTTGAAAGACGTTGTGGCCAAGACCATTTACATGGAACGCATCCGGGTGAAAGAAGAACCGTGGAAAGTGGACCCACCCAACGAGCAATTGTTTTGGCGCAAAATGAGCCGCAGCTTGCTGAAGGGATCCAACGACCGGAGCGAAATTGAAAATAAAAACAACACCGAGAACATTTTGCGGAACATCATCCACCGATATTCCGAGGAAATCGTGGGCACCTTCAAAATCCCTGCATTTTTGTTCGCCCGCAAATTCCTGACCTTCTTTTTCAACCGCCTCCTCAACACGGCGGCAGGGCGCAATATGAAGCGCATTTTCGGAACAAAATACAAAGTCTATGAACGCCTGCTGACCAAAGGCGAGGTCGAAAAACTGCGCCAACTCATGACCCAAGGCACGGTCATCATCGTGCCGACCCACTCCAGCAACCTCGATTCCATCCTTATCGGCTATGCGATGGACGCCATTTTGGGCTTGCCCTCTTTCTCTTATGGCGCTGGCCTCAACCTCTACAATACCGGCTATACGGCCTTTTTCATGAACCGGCTCGGCGCTTACCGGGTGGACCGCCGGAAGAAAAACGCCATTTATTTGGAGACGCTCAAGACCATGTCCAACCTCTCCATACAACACCGAACCAACAGCCTTTTCTTCCCCGGCGGCACCCGCAACCGCTCCGGGGCCATCGAAAACAAGCTAAAACTTGGGCTGCTCGGCACAGCGATGGAGGCACAGCGGTCGCTTTTCGAGCAAGGTAAAAACGAGAAAATTTTCATCGTACCGCTCGTCTTGAGCTACCACGTCGTGCTCGAAGCCAAATACCTCATCGAGCAGCACCTCCAAAATATCGGCAAAGAGCATTACCTCAAATCAAGGGACGAATTTTACAGCCTTCGGAAATTGCTCAAATTCGGCTGGAACTTCTTCTCACAACCTTCGGAAATCACCCTGTCCTTCGGCAAACCGATGGACGTGCTCGGCAATTTCGTCAACAGAGAAGGCCAAAGCAGCGACCGCTTCGGCAACCCGCTCGACGTGCGGGATTATTTTGTGTCCAATGGCGTGGTGACAGAAGACCTGCAACGGGAATCCGAGTACACAAAAGTGCTCGCCGACCGTATCGTGGAGCGTTATTTCAAAGAAAATATTGT
>JAHEAS010000757.1 GCA_024642645.1 Saprospirales bacterium
CTTTTACTGAAGGAATACCGCCGATGGCAAAGTTGGCATTGTTGATTCCTTTGTACGCTAGCGACCAAAAATCATACAAAGAAGAATTGACCGGGCGGTGGGTGAAAGTCGCCAACTGGTCGAGGTCGGGTGAAGGCAACCTGTTTTCCATTTCATCGGAAGCCAGTCCCGTGGCTACCCAATAGGTGCTGAAATAAACACCGCCAAAAGTGGGGGCAGAACTGGTGGCATTCAAAACGCCGTAAATCGAGTTCACCGCAGCCGTTGCGTCGTTTTCTGTCTGGAAATAGTTGTCCACAAAGACTTGGTCTTGTGGGTCTTCTTCCAGCAAGCCTTTGCAAGCAAAAATGCTGACTGCGAGCAGCAGGAAAAGTATGGAAATGCGAAAGTATTTTTTCATCACAATGATTTTTTTTGCCACAAAAGATAAATCACAACGGAATATTTCGGCGCATTGGCCATCTTTTTTAAAATCCCACCTGAACACCACCGATTATCGTTCTTGCCAACGGATAGCCGCCGTAGTCGATGCCTTGGAGCAGGTGGCTTTGCCCAAAAGCATTTACTTCAGGGTCGTAGCCACGGTACTTCGTGAAGGTGCTCAGGTTGTTTACACTGGCGTAAATACGGAACTTGGCCAGCTTCGACCGTTGTAACCAACCGGCTGGGAGGTTGTAACCCAGCGTGATATTTTTGATTCGGATAAAGGAACCGTCCTCTACCTGCGCATCGCTGAAGACATTGCGCTCAGAGGGGTTGATTTTTGGGTACTTGTTGTTCGGGTTTTCGGGTGTCCAGCGGTTGTCGTAGAATTCTTTGAGTACATTGGTTTCGGCATTGAGCGAGCCGATTTCGAAGAGGTAGGCGTTCACGATATCATTACTCTGCACGCCTTGGATGAAAATGGAAAAGTCAAAACCTTTCCAGGAAAAGCTGTTGGTCAAGCCCCAAGTGAAATCAGGGTTGGCATCACCAATGATGGTTCGGTCGGCCTCATCAATGACGCCATCGGGCTGTCCGGTCAGGTTACCTTCGGCGTCCCTGCCGTTGAGGTCTTTGTATTTTCGGTCGCCCGCTTTTGGATGCTGAGCTTTTAGGGTTGCACTACTATTGGCTTCGTCGTCTGTTTGGAAAAGACCATCGGAAAGGTAGCCGTAGAACGTACCGATAGGTTCACCTACCCGCAGGATGCTCCAACCCGCCGGTACGGCAAGCACGCCCGGCACGAAGATGTCTTCGCCGCTGGAAAGTTCGGTTATTTCGTTGCGGTTGATGGAGAAATTCAAGTCGGTTTGCCAAGTGAATTCCCCGGTCAAGTTTCGAGAGTTGAGCGCCAGTTCCAAGCCTCGGTTGCGCAAACCACCGATGTTAAAAAGGGCACCTGAGAACCCGGTAGTGGTGGGTAGCGGCGTGAAAAGCAGCAGGTCGCTGGTTTGTTTTTGGTAAACATCGAAGGTCGCCCCAACCCTTCCCCCCGCAAATTCCGCATCCAGTCCGAGGTCGAGCTGGGAGGTGCGCTCCCATTTTAGGTCGGGATTCGGATAGCGTAGCGGCTCCTGGCCGTTGTAGGCTTCTGTGTTGTTAAAGGTGCCCTGACCAACGACACCGACCGTAGCCAGCGAGGCATAGGGAAAAATGTCCTGATTGCCGAGAACCCCAAAACTCAAGCGGGTTTTCAAGCTTTCGAACACGCCGAGATTTTTTATGAAATCCTCTTCGTGCAGCTTGTAGGCAATAGACCCGGATGGGAAAAAGCCGTACTTGTTGTTTGCCCCAAACTTAGAGGCACCGTCCATTCTGCCTGTCAGCGTGACGAGTATCCGATTGTCAAACCCGTAGTTCAAACGTCCGAGGTAGGAAATGATTCCCCACTCAGATTCGCCAGTGGAAGAGGGCTGTGGATTCAGAGCGCTTCCGAGGCTGTGCCAGCCGGTGCGGTTGTCGGCGAAATCAAGGGCAAAAGCGAAAAGCCGCTCTGAGTGAAATCCTTGGAAAGTGGTGCCCAACAAGGCATCGAAGGAATGGCGCTCGTTCAGTTTCCGTGTATAATTTAAGGTGTATTCGGTCAGCCAGCTGTAGCCGTCCACGGTTGCTACAACTGCATCGCCGTTGTTGTTTTGGGTTCTTTTCAAATAATTGGGGACAAAACGGTTGTCTTTGGAAGAAAATCCGTCAATGCCCGCACTGGCTTTGAAATCAAGCCCGTCCATGATTTTGTAGATGCCATAAACATTGGCGATGGCCCGGGTATAGTTGGATATATTGTCGGTTTCAAGGGCATCAGCTACCGGATTGCCGATGTTCCGACCGCGGTCATCCTCAAATGTGTAGCCACCTGCCACCGTGGAATCCAACACGGGCAAAGTCGGCGGAAAGAGTAGGGCCGAACTGGTAGCGCCGGGAAGCAGCGTGCCAGTGCCTGAGCCTAGTGCCCCAGTCAGCACGCCCCTTGATTTGATGTAGCTTAAACTAACGCTGCTGCCCACCTTGAAGCGGTTGCTGACTTTTTGGTCGAGGTTGGTACGGAAGCTATAGCGGTCGAAGTCCGAATTGATGA
>JAHEAS010000084.1 GCA_024642645.1 Saprospirales bacterium
GCAATACCTTTTGGAATTAATCAAAGGAGATACTAGCGAGTACCTTCACCCTAACTTTTTCACTAATACGCCTGACATATTGCCCAGCTATTTAGCTGATAAAGGTGAAAATGCCTTTCTACTCCAATATGCGTTGGCTGCAATGATTTCATCCAATTGTGGCGTTTATGGCCCTGCTTTCGAACTAATGTACAACCAGCGATTCCCAGAAAGCAAGGAAAGGTACAACCATTCGGAGAAATTCGAAATCGCCACCCACGACTGGTCCAAGCAAAACAAACTCACTGATTTCATTACAAAACTGAACATAATAAGGCGAGATAATCCGGCCTTGCACAACATGTTCAATTTGACTTTCACGGGCACGGACAACGACTTTCTAATTAGCTTTGTCAGGATGACCAAAGACCGTAATAATTTGATTTGGTGTATTATTAACCTAGACCCTGAGAACAACCATTCAGGCTACGTGGAGGTGCCAAGGGAGTTACTTGGATTGAAAGGCAAATGGTTCAATCTGGAGGTCAAGGACTTGCTCACCGATGAAACCTACCACTGGTTCAATGACTGGAATTTTGTGGAATTGCGGATTGATAGGTACCCGCTACACATCTTGAAGATAGAACTTTGAGTAAAAAAGAAAAGGGGCATTTCACGAGAAATAGCCCCTTTTCTTTTTTACTCAATTGGCCTGAGCACCGTGGAAGGCTTGTATTCCCAATTCATCAGTTTATAAAAATCAAATGCATGGGGGTTTAACAAATATTTACTTGCCGCCTCGTAATCATTTTTGTTCAAAACATGCAAATCACTCAACACCAAACGTGCGAATTCTGTATTAATGTCCACTAAGCGAGGCGGTATCTTACCATTTTCATCTTCAATGTCTTTCATAAAAATAGGGACAATTTCCGCCATTCTGGTTGTGCTGACGATACACCCTTTGTAGCCCGCTTCAAACAATTTTCTGACACCCATACCCAATATGGTGCAAAGGGTTAAGTCAAAAGCCACTGGTCGGCAGCATCGCAGCTCATATCCAAGTTCTACAGGTCGGCTCTTAATATCAATACCAAGCTCTTTCAGTTTGCGCTGCAAAAGCACGTTGATGATATGCGCCTTGCTAACGTTCCCTAGTTCTGGGTGACCGTGAGCATCGAAGGTGAAGGTGATACCGCAGTTGCGGATATGTTCTTCATCCATGATATGAAAAACGCCTTCGCTAACAATCGCCACGCCATGCTCTACATGGTTGATTTTACGTTTTATCATCGAAGAAATTATCATGTCCACGATAACTTCGAGTGTTACCGGAACCTTGTCAAACATTTCAGGGATGATAATCATTGGATAATGACAGCTTGCACCAATTTCAAATGCCAAATGCCCGGCTGAACGCCCCATCGAACTGATAACAAACCAAGTGCTACTTGTTCGGCTGTCTTCATAAATGGTGTTGCCGATTCTAACTCCCTCATCCTTAGCCGAGTTGAAACCGAACGTCGGCATCATATCGGGCAATGGCAGGTCGTTGTCAATAGTTTTTGGAACGTGGATATTCTGTATATTGATGTGATGGCTTTCGAGCCATTTGGTGAGGCGGTTGCTAGAGGAAGCCGTATCATCCCCCCCAATTGTTACTAGCAATTTTACATTGTTTTCAACAAAAAAATCGGCAGAAAACTCGTGGTCTTTCGGCTTATAGCGGCTCATTCGAAGGGTGGAGCCACCCCTTGGAAAGATACGGTCTGCGTAATGAAAATCAATATCTACTACCTCGGCATGACCATTAAACAGGTTCTTGAACCCGTCATGAATGCCGATTACCTTATATCCGTCTTTCAAGAAGACCTTGGCAATGGTCGAAATAACAGTGTTTATTCCTGGAGCTGGCCCTCCGGCACAAAGAATGGCGATTGATTCTTTCATCAGTTTGACTTGTTAGTGTGAATAAAACTACAAGTCCGAAATGTAGGAAGAAATAATAGAATCAAACAAAGAATAGTCGAAGCACATTTTTGCCAGCCTAATTAAAATTCAAGATTATTGGCAGCCTAGCCTGTACACCTTGCATTTTTAGCCAGCTTTTCACTTGTTTATAATTGGGATAAATTTCGGCCATTTCCTTTTCGATTGCCTTGCCTTGAATTCCCTTGTCACCACCTTCCCCAGTCAATTCGTTAATAAGTTCTTGCAATGGCTCAATCTGTTTTGGATATTCCACCAACCGATATTTTTCAAGGCCTGAAAGCTCAGCTGCAATGGCCATGGCTCTATCAAGGTCGCCAACTTCATCCACTAGCCCTATTTGTCTGGCCCTTTCACCAACCCATACCCTACCCTGCGCAATCTGATGAACGCTATCAGTGGTCATGTGGCGGCCATCAGCCACACGTTTAAGGAAGGTGGCATACATAGCCTCTGTTGAATACTGTAATTGGGCTGCCTCCACGGGTGAAATATCGTAGAACGGGTTCACACCTGTGCTGTACTTCGCTGTTTTCACGGTGTCCCAATGGATACCGAGCTTTTCGTCAAACAACTTTGAGGCATTCGGCATCATGCTAAAAACCCCGATGGAACCTGTCAACGTGTTAGGTTCAGCGACGATTTTATCAGCATTGCAAGCAATATAATAGCCACCCGAAGCCGCATAATCGCCCATAGAAACCACGATTTTTTTACCTGCCTCTTTGGCCAATTGAAGCTCCCTCCAGATATTCTCAGAAGCAATAGCACTGCCGCCACCTGAGTTCACTCTGAGTACAATTGCTTTTATCTTATCATCTTTGCGGATTTCACGTATCAGCTTCACGTATTTTTGATCCACGATGGTTCCCCGGTCTCCCTCGTTCATTAGGATATCACCTTCAGCAAAAACAAGGGCAATTTTATCCTTTGACTTGTAGTCTTTTTCCTTTGTAAAACTTGAAGCATAATCCTCTAGTGAAACAACTTTCACTTCCTTTTTTGCATCAACACCCATTCGCCGCTTCATCTGCTCGATAATTTCGTCGGTGTAACCAATCCTGTCAACCATCCCCAATGCCACCGCATCTTCGGCAGTACGGACCTTGAGTCCATCTGCAATTTGACGCAGCGTAGCCACATCGATTTTTCTTGATGCCCCAATCTCAGCTAAAAAATTAGCATAAACTGGCTCCAAAAACTCCCTCATTTGAAGGCGGTTTTTGTCCGTCATTTGATTGAGACGGAATGGTTCTGTTGCACTTTTGAAATCACCAGCATAAAATACTTCCATTTTGATGCCTACCCTATCGAGCATGTCCTTAAAAAATGGAATCATCGCTGAGAATCCATGGAAATCAATGCTGCCAAGTGGGTTTACATAAACTGTATCGGCGGCAGAAGCGAGATAGTAAGCACCCTGCGTATAATATTTAGAGTTGGCGATGACGAACTTGCCACTTTCCTTAAACTTGACAATTGCTTTCCTAACGGTAGTGGCAGAGGCCATCCCCATGCCCAATCCATTTTCTGGGTTCAGGTAAATTCCTTTTATTTTATCATCCTTGGCGGCGTGGTCAATTGTTTCTACAATATCCGTCAAGCCGAGAATGTCTTTTGGGTTTAGTGAAAATTTGCTGGACGTAATATTATTGGTCTGTTCTGGCACAGGTTGGCCAAAAGTTAAATGCAGCACGGTATCATCCGATACAGTGACATTTTTTTCACCGCCACTGCCGGCTAAAACACCGAAAAAAAGAATACCGAAAAACAACAGGACAAAGGCCAAAGTCACGCCGAGGCAAGAGGCAAATACATTTTTGAGGAACTGGCTCATTGAATATTTAAACTTAAATTTTGAATAATAAACAAAGGTAATTGACCACCCCTTGGCAGTTAGTTTTTATAGATAAAAATCAGGATTGACCGTACCAAAACTTTTATTTTTCTGGTAAAAACACTTCTGCCATCATGCACCGGACACTTCCGCCCCCGTAAGTTTCAATAGTTGGGATTGATGCAGAAAGTATATTTGTATGCTTGGTAATTTGTGCTACCTGTTCTTCACTGAGGGACTCAAATGCTTGACTGGACATGACCAGGAAAGTTTCTCCTTTCCCGTTTCTAACATGCAACATGTTGCCAGCAAACTGCATCATCTGGTCAAGTGTGATTTCGATGATGTCCTTTCCAGTTGCTTCGAATTTGTTGTAAAGCAATTCCTCTTCGAGTTCACTCTGCACAGTTTCCATACAAATCACAACAAATGTTTCTCCCAGAGCCATCATTACATTGGTATGGTAAATTTCAAGACCATCCCCATCCACTGCATGAAACGGCACTGCTGTGTAACCCATTGTTTTACAAAATCTTAGCAGCAAATCGGGGTGAGTTCGGGGGCTGATACAGGCATAAACCAGTTTGTTCGGGCGGTCGATTATCATGCTGCCCGTGCCCTCAAGGTATTGGTCAATTTCCTCAAACTCCTGCAACTGAATTTTCTGTTCCACCCTGAACCGTTCCTGAATGCTGCGAATAATATCATCACGGCGCTCCAATCTGCGAACGGTGGCGGTCATTGGGTAGGTGACGATGGTGCCATTTTGGTGAAATGTGACCCAGTTGTTGGGAAAAACAGCGTCTGGTTTAAGCGGTCGATTTGTATCTTCTATCACAATGACATCAACGCCTACCGACCGCAATTTTTCAACAAAAGCATCGAACTCAGCTAATGCCCGGCGGCTGATTTCAGAACTAGACAGGGTTTCGTCGTTGGTCTGAAAAGCGTTACTTGCGGCTGTCTCTTCATTGAAGCCAAAATTGGCTGGGCGTACCATCAGGATGTGCGAAGTAGTTTGTGCAGTTTCTTTAAGCATCATAGTGGTTTAGAAATTTTGGCACAAATAACCAGCTTTTTCAACAAAAAAAGCATTTGCAATGGAATTTGACCCCACCTTTTACTAAAATTGCCACCACCAAATTCATTCACTCACTTTCCAAGTTTACAAGTCATGAAAAATACTCGCCGATCTTTTGTCAAAAAACTTGCAGCAGGTGCAATGGCAGCCAGTTTTATACCAAAACAAGCTTATGCCGAAGGCAAAGTCACCACACTTGATTATGAAAGACAGGTAAAAAAGTATGGGCCAAATGACAAAATCCGGGTCGCTTGCATTGGGATGGGCATCATGGGTTTCAACAATTGTCGGACAACCGTCCAAGTACCAGGTGTTGAATTGGTAGCTACCTGCGACCTGTATCAAGGCCGGCTCGACCGGTCTAAAGAAGTCTTTGGCAATCACCTTTTCACAACCCGCAGCTTCCGGGAAATTTTAATCAGAAAAGATATTGACGCTGTCATTGTTGCCACCTCTGACCATTGGCACGACCATATTTGCATTGCAGCGATGCAAGCAGGCAAGGCAGTTTATTGTGAAAAACCAATGGTGCAGCACTTAGACGAGGGCAAGGCTGTTATTGAAGCACAGCGGAGTTCTGGCAAGGTGCTTCAAGTAGGCAGCCAAGGCGTTAGTGGTCTCACACAAAAAAAGGCGAAAGAGCTTTTTGCGTCTGGAATAATTGGTCAACTGGTTTCTGCCGAAGCTTGGAACGACCGCCAATCTTCTAATGGGGCTTGGCAGTATTCCATCCCCACCGATGCCTCACCTAAAACTGTGGACTGGGACAACTTTATCGGTGATGCACCCAAGATGCCATTCGATTCCACCCGTTTTTTTCGCTGGCGCAACTACCGTGACTATGGCACTGGCATCGCAGGTGACCTGTTTGTGCACTTGTTCTCCGGTATTCATAATATCACCGGTTCGGCAGGGCCTGAGCGCATCTACGCCAGTGGCGGCACACGCTACTGGAAAGACGGACGGGATGTGCCAGACCTCATGCAAGCAATTTTTGACTACCCTGAAGCCAAAACGCACCCTGCCTTTAACCTTCAGCTTAGAGTCAATTTCGAAAGCGGTGACGGTGGCGGCCAAAAGACCCGCCTAGTTGGCACAGATGGCGTTATCGAACTACGTGGGAACAGTGTGGTGATGACAAGACACAAATTAGACACTCTACCGAGTTACGGTGGCTGGGATAGCTTCGATACGTTTTCCACTGCCCAACAAAAGGAATACGAGGCCTGGTTCAAGGCTAAATATCCTTCCCTGCCTCCCACAATTCAAGAACCCGCTGAGTTAGCTTTCAAAGTGCCCGAAGGTTACGATGACCATTATGACCACCATTTCAATTTCTACGATTGCATCCGCAATGGAAAAACACCAGTGGAAGATGCGGTATTTGGTATGAGGGCGGCGGCTCCCTCACTTGCGGCTAATTTGAGCTATTTTGAAAACAAAGTGGTGAAATGGGATCCGGTAGGAATGTTAATCAAGTAAAAATTGAGTTATCAATTTTCATAAAATCAGTCAGCTATGGTTGGGTAAATAACGCACAAACAATCCCAGTAGCTACAGCAGCATTCAGCGATTCGGCTCCCCCACCCGACCCTTTGGGGATTGAAATTCGGTGTGTTAATTTGGCCTGAATTTCGTCAGAAAGTCCCCGACTTTCATTCCCAATGGCGATTATTGCTGGGCCCTGCAATAATTCGGTAAATACAGACTGGCCATGGAGCACTGTGCCGTAAACCGGGAGGTTTGGCAATTTTTCCAGAAGCTCGTAAAAGTCCATTTCGATACATTTTATCCGTAAAAAAGCTCCCATACCAGCTTGGACAACTTTGGGATTAAAGGCTTCCACACTTCCCGGCGAGCAGAAGACCCAAGGGATTCCGAACCAATCGGCAATACGGAGAATGGTGCCGAGGTTGCCCGGGTCACGAATATCATCGAGGTAAAGGGAGAGGCTCTTAGCCACAGATTTTTCGTCAAAAATAAGCTCAGGCTGTTTCACTACCACTACGACTTGATTGGGAGTAGTGAGGAGTGATATCTTTTTAAGCTCAGCTTCTGCGACAGGTAGGACTGTTTCTATTGTGCGGAGCAAGGCCTTGTTTTGCGCAATCCAATCTGGGACGGCTACCACGGCTTCAATTTCCAGCAAGTTTGAACTCAATACTTCCTTAGCCAATTTCACACCTTCCACCATGAAATTGTGATACTTTTGGCGGTGTTTCCGCTCGTGCAAAGATTTGAAGTATTTTAACTGATTGATAGATAATTTCATGTGAATTTGAGGGTTTTAAGTTTCAGTGATTCCCCGTTTTAGCGTATTCGTGCATTTTTGAGAAAATGAAAATTACAAGGTACCATATCATTTTCATCCTTTTTGTTGTTGCACTTTGCAGCTGCAATACTACCCAGTTTTTGGACAAATCGAAGGGGCAGCAATACCTGCATAAGAACATCTTAAAAATTGACGAGTCAAATGGCAAAGTAAAGAACAAGTCAAATATGGGTTCGGAACTTTCCAAATTGTATGTCAAGAAGGAAAATCGAAAAATGTTCGGCATACCAAGGCAGTACTTTTATTTTATTTCACAAGACACTTTCAATAGGTCCAAAATAGGCATGGCTGCCGCTCGGTGGAAAGCAAAACGTGGAGAAGAACCAGTATATTTCGACTCTGCCTCGGTCCGTGAGACCGAATTAATCATGGAGTCATACCTACAAAGTCGTGGATATTTTTTTGCTGACGTGAATTATCTGGTGGATTTTAACAAGTCTAAAACAAAGGCCACTGTTACCTATATCGTACATCCAGACGGCCGTTTCACCATTGATTCACTTGACTTCCAAAGCAAGGATACTGCGATACTGCGCATTTTGAATGAAATAGCTCCTTCATCTCTTGTAAAAGTTGGGAGTGCGGTGGATGTTAAATTGTACGACCAGGAGGTTGCCCGAATCACCAAATACCTTCGGGATAATGGTTACGCCTATTTCTACCCTCAATATATATCAACCCTGGAGGGTTTTGACAGCTCCAATGTGAAGCGAACTGTCAGCATACGCTTAAAAGTGTTGACACCACCAAAGCAGGAAAAGCATGTAAGATACAACGTCGGCAATATTTATGTTTTCCCAGATTATGACCCTTCTTCCAGCCTCATCCGACCAGATACTTTGGTTGATGGCCTGTTCTTTGGCACCAACGGGAAAAAGCTTAGGGTTAAATCACGGACACTTGCCAACTCTATTTTTATCCGCACGGGTGAGGTTTACAACCAAGAAGCTTTGGACAACTCTATCCGACAACTGGGCGCTTTGGGTGTTTTCCGCCCTCCAACCTTGCGGATTCAAGAAGATACATTACATCCCGGCAACCTCAACATGTTCATTTTCCTTACTGCCAACAAGAAATGGGAAATTGGCTGGGAAGGTGGACTCAGTACGACGGAACGTCCCGCCCTTGGCAACAAAAACTTGATAGGTGTCTCATTCAACCCATCGCTCCGTAATCGCAATTTCTTTCGTGGCGCCGAATTGTTGGTGGCCAATCTAAATTTTGGTGCTGAGTTCAATTTCTTTAATGGGAAAGATGAATTAGTGAATTCGCTTGATTTCAGGTGGCAGAACGACCTTTACTTCCCACGTTTCGCCGACTATCTTGGCATTTGGAGCCGGCTACAAAAATGGAAAATAACTGGACCTGAATTCAATAAAAACTTGTGGCAAAAAGCGACCAGTAGAGCCTCCGCTGGTTATAACTTGCTGGATTTGCGGCGAAATTATAGCCTTCAATTTGCCAATCTTTCCTATGGTTACGATGTACCGGTTTCTATCAACCACCGAGTATCTATCAACCATTTTGGGGTAGATTTAGTGCTTCCCAAAATTGAGGTAGGATCCGTATTTGAAATGCTTTTGGACAGCAACCCAGCCCTCCGAACCAGTTTCGACAAACAGTTTATCACTGGTCTTCTGTTTCGAGACATCAATTTCACTTATACCAGCCCACCAAAACCTTCGGGTGGTTCGTGGTATTTTAGGGGGTATTTTGACATTTCAGGCGTGGAAGTGATGACTGCCAATGCCGTTTATGGTGCTATTTCGGGTAGTAATAAAGGGTTTAATGTAAATGGCGTAGATTTCTCACATTACGCAAAACTTGAACTGGATGGGAGACATTATTGGCAATTCAATACCAACCGCAGTTTGATTGCACGGCTGAATATGGGAATGGCCGTACCGTATTATAAGTCGAAATCCATTCCATACGTCAAACAGTTTTATGTTGGTGGGCCCTATGGCATACGTGGTTGGTACACGCGTGAGCTCGGACCCGGACTTTATAAAGACCCAACTACTGATAACGCCAATAACCGAAATCTTTTTTACCAAGCCGGAGATATGAAGTTGGAGTACAACCTTGAGTACAGGTTTCTGGTTACCCGCCCCTTCGGTTTGTTCAGCATTTTCGGAGCTGTATTCGTGGATGGAGGAAATATTTGGACGAAGG
>JAHEAS010000758.1 GCA_024642645.1 Saprospirales bacterium
AACTATTTCCTTCCAAAATCCGCCGGAATCTCGCCCCATGCCTCGGTTTCCCATTTCAAGATGGGGTTTTTGTAGGTATGGGTTTTGAGCCATTGTTCTGCCCGAGCGATGATTTGGTGGAGATTTTCTGTTTTGGCGTTTCGCACCAGTTTGGTCTTGCATTCCTTCTTTTTCACCCAGAGCATGGCATTTCTGGAGTCGGTGTAAATGGGCGTGTCCTTGCCCTCTCGGTGGAACATGGCCAGCGCATGAACGATGCCTAGGAACTCCCCGATATTGTTGGTGCCAAGCGGGTGTTTTTGGTGAAAAATCTGGGTGCGAGTTTTTGAATCCACGCCTTGGTACTCCATCACACCGGGGTTGCCGGAGCAGGCAGCGTCCACGCAGATGCTATCCCAAATGATGCTGGCACTGGATGGTTTGGCAGTTTTAGGTGCTCCAGCGCCAGGCCGACTAGGCGATTTGAACTGGATATGTTGGGCATAGTTGCCACCGTAAGCCGCTTCAGCTTCCGCTTTGCTCCCGAAGCTCTTGTACTTGGCAGCGGGATAGCCATTGATTTGTTGTTTGGCTTTGTCCCAACTGTCGTAAACACCAGGGTTCACACCTTGCCAAACGACGTAATATTTTTTTTTGTCAGCCATTTTTTATGCAAAAGCCTCTAAAAAGGCTTGTTTTTGATGAAAAAAGCGAGGCCGAAAGGTAGAATTTTTTCTTGTTTCGCAATTTCGATAATTCGTTACTATTTTTGGCCATTCACCTTATAATATGAAAAATCAACATGACAAAAGCAGAAATCATTGACCTCCTCCTCGAAGATGAAATAGGCCAGGCTATCAAAGCCATGCGTGCTATCACACCCAACGACAATATTGTCCTCAATCTTGCCGGACAATGGAACCGCCTCCAAAAAGACCTAACAGCGAGGGTCATCTCTCCTGACTACGCCAACCTCACGCAGAATCAAATCATGAATAGCTTGCTCGAATTGGCCAAAAAACTGCCAGATGCAAGTCCTGAAGTAGTTGCAGCTGTCGCTGGAGGGGGCGGTGCTGGCGCAATGGCTGCTGGCAAAGTACCCACTGTTTTTCTTTCCTACAACCACAAGGATATGGCTGCTGCCACGCAGGTGAAGGATTTTTTGCGGAGCAAAAATGTCAACGTCACCATTGACTCAGAAGCCATGAGCTCTGGCGAAGATATTGCCGATTTTATCAATAAATGTATCCGAGAGTCAGATGTGACCTTGTCGCTGGTGTCCACGAACAGCCTGCTCTCGGCTTGGGTCGGTATTGAGACCATGAACACCTTGGTTGGTGAACAAATTGCTGGGAAGAAATTCGTTTCCGTGGTTATTGATGGGGCGTTTTATGACCGAAAGTTCGTTGATTCCGCTTTTACGACCATTGAAGAACGAATGACCGAACTAAAGGAGCTGATGATGGCCCGGTTGGAAAAGGACCGAGGCATTGAAGATTTACAGAGCGAACGCACCCGCAACAAAAACCTGTTGAATGACCTTCCCGAAATTGTTGCCAACCTGAGGGCCAGGCTAAATGTGGACATCTCTGCCGATAATTTTGAGACTGGTATGGGGAAAGTAGCCAAGGATATTTTGGGGTGATGGCATGAATTGCAAATTCAGAACATCCTTAAGAATTCAGCGTCTTGTTCGTTTTGTTCCTCAAGAGCTTTGCGATAAGTAGTAAGACGGCAATGCAATTCAAAGTAAAACCTATCAGGAGCATTAGGCTGGCATTGGGCCAAGATTCCAGTTTGAAGAATGCTCCAGCAAAAATGGACAAGCACCCAATAAGGAAAAGTACAAGAATGAATTTAAGTTTCATGGTTTAAACATATTGTGGTTATAAAAATTTTGGTGCTTTGCGGTGCTGTGTCTCCTGCTCGTACGCATAAGCAATTTCCAGCAACACCGGTTCGCTCCATGCCCGCCCGTAAAACGAAATGCCCACCGGCAGTTCCTCTACAAAGCCCATCGGCACGTTGATGTTTGGGTAGCCAGAAATAGCCGCTGCACTACTGCTGCCAAAAATATAATGGTCACCGTCCACAAGGTCAGTCTTCCAAGCGGGTGCTCCGGTTGGTGCGACGATGGCATCGAGGCGGTGCTCGTCCATCACTTTGTCGATGCCAAGTTCACGGGTGGCCTTGAGCATTTTAGCGAGGGATTCCTGGTATTCTTTGCTTTGCAAATCGCCTTTGGCTTGGGCTTTTTTGAGCAATTCCTGGTCGAACTGCATTTCCACACTGTCCTTTTCGTTAAAAGCTATCAGTCCTTCAAGGCTTTTGATGGGGGCATTTTCACCCAAAACAGCGAAGTATTTGTTCAGTCCGTCCTTGAATTCGAAAAGCATCACTTCAAAGGAGGCACCTTCTGCACCTGGTTGCATAACTTGCTCCAATTCAACTACTTCTGCACCCGAATTCTTCAAAAATGCAACTGCTTCACCCATCAATTTATCAACGCCAGGGTGGTTGCCGTTGAAACTTTTGTCAAATCCAATCCGCTTGCCATACAGTCCGTCTGCTTTCA
>JAHEAS010000759.1 GCA_024642645.1 Saprospirales bacterium
CACGACCGTGGCCATGAGCGGCGACCTCGTCTTCGATGATGCCACGCTGGAGGTCAATGGTGAAAAAATCATTTTTGACAGGGGGAAACTGCTCCTCCGGGACAACCTCCTGACGCTCGAAGACCTGAAAGTCGTGGGCGGCGGAAGTGAAATTTCCCTGAAAGGCTACATGAAAAACCTGCTACCAGTGCTACTTTCAGACTCACTCAACACTGAAAACGCCGTGTTGGAGTTCAGCGCTGACCTGCTCTCTCCGAAAATGGACTTGGCTCGCCTCATCAAATTGACAGATGTCCCCGTGAAGGAAGGCGAAGTGCAACAGCAGGTTTTCGACTCGCTCAAAGTCGCCAAAAACGAGGGCCGTCACCGCATCACGGACCTGCTGCGGGGTGGCTTCAAGGCCAAGGTGGACGAATTCAGTTACAATAAAATCGAAGGGCAGGACTTCACCGGACTGCTCACCTTCGAAGCCGCTAAAATGCGGGTGGAGGGCGACGCCAAGGGCATGGATGGCGCATTTGTCCTCGACGGAACGGTTTTCTTCGAAAAAGAGCCCCGCCTCGAAGCCAAGCTCGACTGTCAGATGATTGACGTGAAAAAGTTTTTTGAGCAAACGGGGAACGTAGGGCAGACGGTGCTCAAGGCCGAAAACATCTCCGGCGACATGAATTCCAAGATGCTCATTAACGCCTTTTGGGACTCGACGGGCGTTTTCCTGATGGACAAACTGCACGTCTGGGCGGGTGTAGGCATCCGAAACGGGCAGCTAAAAAACTTTAAAATGCTCGAAGAATTTGCCGACTACGCCCGTATGCAGGACCTCCGTGACGTGCGCTTTGAGGACTTGCAGAATTGGCTGGAAGTTAAAAACAGCACGTTTTATATGCCCGCCATGTTCCTCCAAAACAACGCAATGAACCTCACCATCGGCGGTGAGCAAACTTTTGACGACAAGATTGACTACGGCATCAAGGTGAACGCCGGGCAGGTGCTGGCCAATAAATTCAAAAAGAATAACTCAAAGGTGGAGTCCATTCCTGCCAAGGAAAACGGCTTTTTCAACCTCTACTTCCGCATCAGCGGCACACTGGACAAGTACAAATATGAAACGAATAAGTCCTACGTGAAGACCAAATTCGAGCGCAGCGAGAGCCAAAAAAGGCAAATCCGGGCCGAGCTAATCCGGGTTTTTGGCGCTCCGCTGAACATGGTGAAGGAGCCAAAAGGATGGGAAGACAAGGGCGAAGCTGCGCCAGTTGACGACGATGATGTGGAGTATATTCCGGGGTTTTGAGTCCTCAAAGATGAGCGGGCTAATTTTATTGTTTAATTTCGCCAAAAAAAATGATGCAAATATGGATAGGCTTATAGTAAATGTTGTTTACTTCCTTTTTTATGGCTGTATTTTAATAATAATAGGATGTAAGAAAGACGATGGTCGAATTGGAGCGCCTTTTAAATTATATACCCTTGAGGAAATCACGAGTAGTGACACAATTAAAAGAACATCGCAGATATTGTCTTGCCGATTGGATGATGAATTTTATTTCAATGATGCAAATAAATTAAAAGTGTTTATGGGTTCTGATAAGTGTTCACTTGACCCGAAAAATTCAGTTGGCGGAATATGGGAGTTGATGACGATTGATAGTATGCAAGGGGAGTTTTTAAAACTAAATATTATACCATCTTATATTGTGCATGATTCTTTAAGAGTTAGCCAAACTACTGGCCAATGGCTTGATAATAATAAAAGCCAATTCTATAAAGTAGTAGCGTTTAATGATAGCGTCATTATCATTCAAAATGGCAAAGGGTTGGTACTTCCTATAACACAAAATACTTGGCAGCTTACACTAAAAAAAGGATAGAAGATAAGTCTATTTCACCACCACCAAACTCCCCCTTACCATCACCACCCGTCCCGGCACCACCTCCACCTCCGCAAAAAAAGTATAAGCCGCCGAGCCTACCGCTTGCCCTTTTTGCTCGCCGTCCCAGCCATCCGCTGGGGAGTTCGTGAGGAAATTCCGTTTTTCAAAAACCTGATTCCCCCAGCGGTCGAAAATCTGAAGCTGGAGCACCGGCGACGGGAACTCCGTGTAAAGCACGAAGCGGTCGTTTCCCGCCGTCGAGTTCAGGTTGATGATGTTCGGAGCATACACGGGCGGCTCCACTTCCAGCAGCAGGCTGTCCGCGCCGGGACAGCCGTTTTCATCCAATACCGTCAGTGTCACCCAAGTATCTTCTTGGGGGTGGTAGTAGTAAGTTAAGCAGTCGCCGCAGCCGGAGGAGTCGGCAGGAACCCAAGTGGTGGCAATGATGTCAGTTGTCGTGTACCCCTCCAAAATCACCTCGTCGCCAGGGCGGAGGGGATTGGGCAGCTTTCTGGCCACAAGGTTCACGAACACGCTGTCGGGCTGCGGCAGCGTGAAATGCACGGGCTCGTTGTAGCAGCCGGAGGCGTCGAACACGGTGAGCTTCCAGTCACCGCCGGTCACGTTTTCAATCACCGGGTCGGTAAATTGGGTCTGGCCGTGGTCAATGGAA
>JAHEAS010000760.1 GCA_024642645.1 Saprospirales bacterium
GGTATTGACATTCAACTTGTTAACGGTAGTATTGCCAAAGTTTTTAACAGTGGCGTAAATATTTTTATAGGTCAAACTGTAAATATTGCTTGGCTCATCCGTAAAGACGATTTCAGAAGGTTGGCTAATGCTAATTACGCCTACATCCTCAGTTGTTGAGGGGGCATTTCCGTCAAATGGATATTTTTTTAACACTGGTTGATAATTCGATTGATACCAAGGTGTTGTTCCATATTTAGTTCGGCCACTCAGTACCATGCCATCGTTTTGTAAAAGGATTTGATTTTGGTCAATTCTACCATCCAATTGCAGCTCGGTCAAATACATGAGGTCATGGTCATAGAATAATATCAAATTTGAATAGGTTAAAACGACAACGCTATTTTCGTTTACATCAAAATCCTCGAGATATACACCTTGAGGGAAAGCCAATGCGTTCAATACTTCAAAACTTTGCGATAATAGGTAAAGCGAATCGTTGGAACTACCCAAAAAATTACCTTGCGGAGTTATTCTAATTTTTTCAAGTTCATAAGGATAAATATCCAAAAGATTACCTGAAGAATCGTATAGTTCCAAGTTGTATCCAGCGACTAAAAAGCTATCTCCAGGCAGTAAAACATAATCACCATCTCCAAAACCGCCAGGCTTTTCCCAAATCTCGTTTCCGTATTTGTCCACTTTCCTGATTATATCCTGGTTTCCAGAATAAATTATGTCACCGTTGCTCAACACCACAGCAGTATTCCAATAACCTGACGGAGCTGAATAAGTAGGGTCTATTTCTAGATTTTTATCAAACTTCCAAAAACCCGTAGTTAACCAAGTACAACCCCAAACCCCAAATACAAGTAATGAAGAATCAGGCATTTCTATAAGGTGTTCAATGCCTGCAATATGCTTTACCTCAGATTTAATAAGATTCCCAGAACTATCTAACAGCGACAAATATGGCCAATAGCGATATTGGACTTCTTTGGCTGTTCCTGCGACGAGGTAGTTATTGGATTTGGTTTTGTGCAACTTGGTGGGGTAGCTGTTAAACTCAATATCCCCAACCCATTCAAATTGAGAGAAAACAACGTTGGCCATGCAAAGCCATAAAAGGGATAAAATGAGGCATTTTTTCATAATGGTGACTTAGCGGTGAACCCAAATTGGCCAACAATGTAGGTGATGCCATTTGACAATTCAAATTTCCATTGATGCAGAAGGCTCTTAATGTCAGACATTTGCAAAATAGCTTTGGTTTGTTCTTTACGAAGTGAGGAATAAAAAAACGACGGCAGAAATTCAATTCTGCCGTCGTCTAGGGTAATTTTTTTCAATGGATGATTACGGCTTCAGCACCTCCTTCAGTGCCTTCACTGCCGCCTCTAGTTGCTGGTCATGCCCTTTCGTCACTTCATTTGGGTCGTTCGGTGCTTTGATGTCCGGCTCAAGCTGTTGGTTTTCAAGGTACTTTCCGTCGTTGCCCACCATGCCCACCTGCGGGATGCCGAAGACCATGCCGTTCTGCAAGCCCTCCCACCAGACCGCCGTGCCGGTGCCGGGTACGGGCATCCCGACCAACTTGCCAATGCCGAGGGCTCGGTAGGTGTACGGGAACATGTGCGCATCGGAGTAGTTGCTCTCGCTCATCACGACCACGCTTGGACGGTGCCACTTGAACTGTGGCTCGTTGCCGAGGTTTTGGCCACGTGGCATGAGAGTCATGTATTCCTTGCCGCTGAGGAAGGTGGCGAGGTCGTCGTGGAGCCAGCCACCACCATTGAAGCGGGTGTCCACTACGAGGGCTTCTTTCCCAGCATTTTTACCCAAAGCATCTTCGTAAACAGTGCGGTAGCTCTCGTCGTTCATGCTACGCACATGCACATAGCCGATGCGGCCACCGCTGAGGCTGTCCACCAAAAAGCGACAACGGTTCACCCAGCGCTGGTAACGCAGTTCGCCTTCTTCGCCGAGGCTGATGGGCTTCACCACCTCGTCCCAGCGCTTTTTAGTAATGGGGTCGTAAAGTGAAAGCAGGGTGTTTTTGCCATCCTTGCGGTTGAGCAGGCTCTGGTAGTTGGTGGTGGCAGTGATTTCTTGACCATCAATTTTTTCAATCACAACGCCCGCTTTGATTTTCGAGTCGCTTTTGACCACGGGGCTTTTTTCCATCACCTCTTGGATTTTCAGGCCGGCGCCCGTGTAGTTTTGGTCGTAAAAAAGGCCGAGTGCAGCCGTCTGGTCGCCATTTTCGACTTTGGGGCGGAAGCGGGCACCTGTGTGAGAGGCGTTTAACTCACCGAGCAGTTCGCTGAGCATGGTGGCGAAATCATAATTGTTGTTGATGTAAGGCAGGAATCGCTGGTATTCATTTTTGTAAAAATCCCAGTTCACGCCTTGCAGGTCGATTTTGTAAAACTTCTTCACCACCTGCCGCCATGCGTGCTCAAAAAGGTACTGCCGCTCCACCGTTTCGTTGAGCACCATTTCGCCTTTGATGGAAACGCCCTCCTTTTTGCCACCCTCGATTTCCACCTTCCAGATGCCGCCGTCCGC
>JAHEAS010000761.1 GCA_024642645.1 Saprospirales bacterium
GAGCCAGTCAAAATACGACTCATTCATCCGCTCCTGCAGTTCCGCTTCCTTCACATCGAACTCGTGATTGCCAAAGGCAACCAACCCAACTCCGACGGCATTCATCACCTCCACCATTTGGCGCCCTTTGATCGATTTGCCTTCAGATTTCATTGTGCCGAGCAGCGAGGGGCTTAAAAAGTCACCTGCCAACACAGTCATCAGGTTATAGTTTTCCTCCAATAGTTGATTGCGAAAGGTAGCGACTCTCGCCATGCCGCCCACCTTTCCTTTCTCTAAAGGGGCGATTTCATAGACATCGTTCATCTGCAAAATAGTGAAGCTTACAGGGGTGTTGTTCTCCTCACCAGGATAGGGATACTCAATGGGAGGTGGTTGATCGCTACCCATGCTACCAAGAAGTGCGCTGCAAGAAGTAAGGCCTGCAATTGTCCACGATGCAAAAAATAATACAAGGCCCTTGGCGAATAATGTCGTTTTGTTTTTCATAAAAAGGCTTTTGATAGTTTCAAAAGTAGCAGAATTTCTAATTTTACCCTTGGCTCTTGAGAAGAACTTCACACAATCATTTAAACTCTCAACCTCCCAATCACTTAATATCCAACTTAATGCGCTGGCAACCCTCCAAGGATTTCATCAATAATTCCCACCTCCATCAATACTTCGATTGGTTGGGACAAAACTACAATTTGAAATTCCAAAACTACCATGATGCGTGGCAATGGTCCGTAGAAAATGTGGAGGACTTCTGGGGAACAGTCTGGAAATACTTCAAGGTAATTTCACACAGCCCTTACAAACAGGTATTAAAGGAGCGCAAAATGCCCGGTGCAGTTTGGTTTGAAGGCGCCACGTTGAACTACGCCGAAAACATCTTCGACCGATGGAAGATGGAGGAAGAAACTGCCATCGTTTTCTCCTCCGAGCGGCACGATTTGGTGGAAATCAGTTGGGGTGAAATGCGCAGTCAAGTTGCGTCCATGGCCGCCTATTTGCGCAGCATCGGCATCCAAAAAGGCGATTGCGTGGCCGCTTATCTTCCCAATATTCCAGAAGCTACCTATGCCTTTTTAGCTTGCGCTTCCATTGGGGCTATCTGGTCAAGTTGCTCACCTGACTTCGGCACTAACAGTATAGTGGACCGGTTTTCACAAATAAAACCAAAGTTGCTTTTCGCTGCCGACGGCTACACCTACAACGGCAAACCTTATGATAAATCATCGGTAATCAATGAGTTGTGCGAAAAATTACCGACCGTAAAACACCTTGTTGTCATTCCATACCTCAACCCTGGTGGCAGCCTGAAATTCGGAACTCAACCCAATGGCTCCACACCAATCCCCAATCCCCAATTCCCAATTCCCATATTCTGGAACGACACCTTCACCCCCAACCCTACCCTAGCCTACGAAGCCGTTCCGTTTGACCACCCACTCTACGTTCTATATTCTAGTGGAACTACTGGTATGCCCAAAGCCATCACGCACTCGCATGGGGGCAACCTTTTGGAACACCTTAAATACCTGCATTTCCACAACGATGTGCATCCCGGCGAGCGGTTTTTCTGGTTCAGCACCACGGGCTGGATGATGTGGAACTTCGTGAACGCAAGCTTGCTAGCAGGCGCTACCATTGTCATTTACGACGGAAGTCCCGGCTACCCTGACCTCAATCGGCTTTGGGCGTTGGCGGAAAAAGCAAAAATTGCGCACTTTGGAACGAGTGCTCCGTTTTTGAGTGCCTGCATGAAACAGGGTCTTGAGCCAGGCAAAAAAAACGACCTCAGTGCATTGCGAAGCATCGGTTCTACTGGTTCGCCTTTGCCACCGGATGCTTACGATTATGTTTATGACCATATCAAAAACGATGTCTGGCTGAGTAGTATGGCTGGCGGTACCGACGTCTGTACGGCTTGGGTTGGCGGCAATCCGATGGGCCCAGTTTGGCTCGGCGAGATTCAATGCCGTTGCCTCGGGGCGACTATTGAAGCATGGGATGAAGCTGGAAAATCGGTTGAAAATGAGGTTGGCGAACTCGTCGTCACGCAGCCGATGCCCTCCATGCCGGTATTTTTTTGGGGAGATAAAAACAACGAGCGTTACCTCGCCAGCTATTTCGAAACCTACCCTGGTGTTTGGCGGCACGGCGATTGGATAAAAATCACCGAACACGATGGGGTCATCATTTTTGGCAGGTCAGATGCGACACTGAACCGCCAAGGCGTGCGCATCGGAACGGCTGAGATTTACCGCGCAATGGACAAAATCGAGGAGGTAAAAGACAGCCTCATCGTCAACGTGGAACTGGAAGGTGGCGGTGATTATATGCCGCTGTTTGTCCTGCTGAACGATGGACAAAACCTGACAGACGAGCTTTGCAAAAAAATCAACCTCGCCCTGCGAACCGAGTATTCGCCCAGGCACATGCCTGACGAAATCATCGCCTGCCCAGATATTCCGTACACCATTAGCGGCAAAAAAATGGAAGCGCCCGTGAAAAAGATTCTGATGGGAAAAGCACTACACAAAGCTGCAAACCTCGATT
>JAHEAS010000762.1 GCA_024642645.1 Saprospirales bacterium
CCATTGTTGCCCCAATCATAAGGCGCTCCTTGAAGTTACCTGCATAAGAAATCACCAGCTCGTTGTAAGAGCCTTTCCGTTTGATGTTTTGCGACCGCCAAACCGATTCGCCGGGGTTGAAGTCGTTGAGATAAATGGTGTTGTCGTTTCCACCGATTGGATTATAAATGGCCTCAGCATCGTAAGCAAGACCATCCTCCAAGCCAAGGTTATTCGGAGATAAGCCATTTGCCAAATCCACCCACCGTTCTGTGATAGAGCCGAAAGAGGTTCCTTCATAGTACACTTTTTGATGAAAATTGGCCATTCGGTTGAGACCAAAACCGAATGCAGTGTTTGTCCAATTGGTGCTTAACGGTTGAGAAGGGAAAATCAGTCCGATATTGTTGAAATTGAAATTCGCCTTGGATTTCGTATTGGGTGAGTTCAACCCTTCCAGCAGGCTTTCGTCGGATGTATGTGTAAAGGCTGGCGTGAAGGTGAACTCAGAACGACGGACCGTGGCCAACCCAGCAGGATTGGTGCTCAGCACCGAAAAATCAGCGCCCAAGGCGCCAAGACCGCCGCCGAGGCCCGCTGCACGGGCTGTGCTGCTTACCTCCAGCAAAGAATAGCGCACGGCGTCCTCTACGGTTTGGCCATTTAGGAATGATGGTATAAAAATTACTGCGAACAAGGGAAAAAGTAAATATCTCATGGTTGTTGTTTTTCCAGGTTAGCGTTTGAAATGAGAATATCAGTTGACAATGCGTCAAAGTTAGGAAATAAAAAAGTGGATGGATATGTTGCAATCCACCCACTTTTTTCAATTAAACACTTGTTTAGGAAAAGCCCGGAGGGCAATTATTCTTAGCCGCCACGTTTGCTTCCACCGCTGCGGGAGGAAGAGCCACCGCTATTGCCACCACCGTTGCTTCTTGGAGAAACAGAAGGTGAGGAGCTGCGGCTGTTGTCCATTCGAGGAGCTGGTGTACTGCGTTGTGGGCTGCTGCTGCGGTTGTTGTCAAAACCACCACCACGGCTGCGGCTGTTGTTGTTTTCAACCCGAGGGCTAGGCGTGCTACGCCTGTTGCTATTGTCCCTTGGCGTCATTTCTGTACGATTGCGGGTTGGCGCTTGCCGTGTGTCGCTGCCCCGGCTTGGACGAGTGTCTTCGACGCTGCGGTCCGTCCTTGGCGTGCTGCGGTCGCTTGGGCTAATTGTGCTGCGGTCAGTTCCACTTGAGCGACGGTTTTCGGTAGTGCGAGTTTCATTCAGTTCCCTGCGAAGCTGGTTTCTTTCAGCCTCTCGGCTGGTGGCATCGTTGTTTGGCCTAGTAGCTTGTGTAGCTTCGTTGCCATTGCTTATGCCACGGCGACCAGATGAGCCATTAAAGCGGGCATCGCTGGTGCCACTGCTTCCACTTCTCCTCGAACCATAGTAGCGGTTATTGACGGGGTTGTTGTAGCTGACCGTGTTGTAGCTATTGCCATTGCCCCATGATGGTGGGCAGTAGTAGTTGCTGTAGCCGCCACCGCCGTAGTTTCCGTAACCACCTCCGTAACCACCATAACCATTACCGTAGTAATTGTTCGTAACATAGGTGTTGCCGTAGCCGCCACCGTAGCCGTTGTTCCAGCCCCAAGGGCTGCCATAATAGTTATTGGAAACGAAGAACCTTGAGCCACCCCAAGAATTCCAGCTGTAACCATAGTTCCAGCGGTTGTACCTGCTACGCCATGGATTGTAGCTATCGTAGATGAGCAATGTCACGCCGGGTGTCCAAAATGGGTCGTAGTACGCTTGGTCAACGTACACAGGGTCGAAATAGCTGAATCCGTAGTACGGACGGTGAAAACGACGAATTCGGGAACTATAATAGTAGTTATAGTCGTCATAATCATTATAGTCTTCGTACACTTCGTCGTCATAACCATTGTCGTTGCGGTCATTGTTGGCGTAGTTGTCCGAAGTGGAACTATTCGAAGAATAGTAGTACCCAGCATCGGTGTCAGGGTTGTAATACAGGTCATCGTACTGAGCGAAGCTGATGTTTGTCAAACCGAGGACGAAGAAGGCGACCAAGGCGAGGAGCAATTTATTCTTTTTCATTTTACAAGTATTAATTTGGTATTTACTTCGACTTTCTCTCTTGCGAGTTTCCAGTCACGAAATTATTAGCTTTGCGCCACTTTTTTGTTAAGGTACCACTAAAATTGAATTTTAGCCCTGTTAAAGTTTTTAAGTGGTTCAAATATTAGACGAATATCCATATAAAAGTCAATTAACAAACTCTTAAAACGGCGGTTTATTCGCCTAAATCGGCCTGTTTTGCCGCCTTTCTATGTTAAAACCTTATTTTTTCAAAATAGTTGGCCAACATCATTTTTTATAAAACAAGCTTGGCCAACCTTCGTAAAACCCGACAGTAAAATAAATTTATGGCAAAAGAAATCACTTCCAGAGAGCAGGATTATTCCCAATGGTACATTGATATCGTCCAAAAAGCAAACCTCGCCGACCACTCGGCGGTGCGGGGATGCATGGTCATCAAGC
>JAHEAS010000763.1 GCA_024642645.1 Saprospirales bacterium
GAAGTTCGTAACGCTGACCGTGGTAAGTCCACAGGGTTGCGTTTCTTCCATCTTCACAGGCATGGTGACCGTGAATGCGGCTATGCAATCACCTCAAATCAACTGCGTAAATACAACAACTTCTATTGAGTTCACTTGGCCTAGCGTGCCCGGCGCTACTGGCTACACGGTGACAACATCCACCGGGCAAACTGGCACACAAACCACTCCAACGACCTATTTGGTCACGGGGCTACAACCCTTGGAGCAGGTTTGTGTGACCGTAACAGCAGTATCGGGCAACGCATGTCCGAACACTTCCGCACAGCTTTGCTGCGATGCTTTGCCTTGCCCCAACCTGACGGTAGGGATTGCGCCTGTGGCCGATTTTTGCCTTGGAACCTCCTCACCCATTCAACTGGTGGAGACGGTGACAGGCAGCGATGGCTCAGGCACTGGCACTTGGAGTGGCCAGGGCATCGTCAATCCGGCGACTGGCACTTTCAGTGCAGCGGCGGCGGGCTTTGGGGAGCATGTGATTGTTTACACTTTTGTGGAAGATGGCTGCACCTACGCTGGCTCGCAAACCATTGGCGTGTTTGAGCAACCGACGGCCGATTTCGTGATGGACGGCCAAATATGCTTGACCGATTTTACGACCGTGACTTTTTCGGGCGTTGCTGGCGCAACGGCTGTTTATACTTGGGATTTTGACGGAGGAACGGCTGTGCCGGGCATCGGCCCTGGGCCTCACCAGGTGGAGTGGAACAGCCCTGGTCTCAAAAATTTGAGTCTGAGCGTGACAGAAGGAAGCTGCACGTCCAGCATTTTTACCCAACAAATACAAGTGGATGACGAGCTGGAAACACCGGTTATAACTTGCTCCGCAACGACAGCTGAGGTAATATTTTCGTGGAATCCTGTGGCCAATGCGACGGGATACTCGGTTGCTGTGATAAACGGTTCGGGGGGGTCGCAAACTTCAGACACCTCCTACGTTTTCAGTGGACTTAATCCCCTCCAGCAGGTGGGTATTCAAGTGACGGTGAACGGCAATACGGGCTGCCCACTGCCGGTGACAAGCATGAGTTGCAACGCACAACCTTGCCCAGATTTTACAGTGGCAATTGACCCTGTGTCACCTATTTGCCTGACCGCAACCGCTGCCACGGTTCAGTTGGTGGCCAATATTGACGGCGTAGGGCAGAGTGGCACGGGTACTTGGAGCGGTGTCGGAGTGGTGGATGCAGTGCTGGGCATTTTTGACCCAGTGGTGGCAGGTGTTGGAAATCACGAAATCACGTACAACTACCAGCAGGTCAACTGCGCATTTGACGATAAAATTATCCTAAAAATAGTGCCGCCTCCAACGGCGGACGCTGGCCCCGACCGCCTGCTGACGTGCTGGGAGAGCGACCAAATGGTACACCTGGGTGGCACGAGCACCTCGGGTAGTCAGGATATCAGCTACTTGTGGACGGCGGCTTCGGGCAGCTTCCCCGGCGATGAACTCGCCAGGAACCCGCAGGTGGGAACGCCCGGCTTGTTTACCTTGACGGTGACCAACACGGCACTAGGCTGCTCCAGTTCGGACGAGGTGCTGGTGATGTCCACCCAAAGCTCGCCGAAACCAGAAGTGAACATTGAGCCTACCTTCTGCGGCAACGGCGGCAAAGACGCCAACATGACTGTGAGCATGGTCACGGGCGGCATGGACCCTTACCTCTACTCGCTCAACGGGGAACCGTTTGTGGCCGGCAACGAATTCCCATTCCTTGAAGCTGGGGATTACGAACTGACGGTGATAGATGCGGAGGGCTGCACGGGCACAGCCAATTTCCGAGTGGAAGTAGCCGGTGATTTGGCGGTTGACTTGTCAGCAAATCTTGTCGGACAAGCAATGGTGGAATACGGAGAATCTATCCAACTGACGGCCATCGTGAGCCTGCCGGCGAGTATTCTCGACTCGATACAGTGGACAAACGGCGGCGTCTTGAGCTGCACCGATTGCCTTGACCCAATGGCCACGCCGGTGACTCAAACGACTTTCATGGTGACTGTTTTCAAAAATGGCTGCGAAGAAAGTGATTCGCTGACCGTTTATGTTGACCTCGGCGAGGGGCAAGTGTACGTGCCAACGGCTTTTTCACCCAACGACGACAACGTGAATGACCTGTTCAGGATTTACGCTGGCCCTTCCGTCACAAGGGTGAAAAACTTCTTCGTGTTCGACCGCTGGGGAGAAATGGTTTACAAATACGAAGATTTCGACCCGAAAGACCCATCACGAGGTTGGAACGGAAAGCTCGACGGCAAACCGATGAACCCTGCAGTGTTCGTCTGGTTCGCAGAGGTGGAGTTTGTGGACGGCTCGACGAAGGTGCTGGAAGGGGAGGTTAATTTATTGAGATAGGTTTGAGTTATGAGAAATGAGTTATGAATTCATAACTCATTTCTCATAACCAAAGACACAACAACTGGATATAGATGCGCCCGTAAATGCAGGAGTTCCTGTGTTTGCGGGCTTTTTTATTTCTGCGTTTTCAGCTTATCAA
>JAHEAS010000764.1 GCA_024642645.1 Saprospirales bacterium
CTGATTATCAACCTTTTGGTATTAACACAAGCTCCTTTCTTCGAGACCCATCGTTAGTCCTTCCTGCTTGGTCAAAAGCACGGCTGTTCAAAAATGACAGAAAACTGGTCAAATATGACAGACCCGATTTTTCCCAGCACACCAACTTTGCCATTATAATTTACTTGGTCTCCAAAGCAATTAAGCCTAACTAAAAAAACAGCCAGAAAAAGCCTTTGTCCAAATGAAAGATTTTTACTGGTGGCTGCCTAGTACTTGAAATAGGTAGGATGTCACTTGCTTCAATAAAGGACTGCCGACATAAACCCTTGTCGGCAGCTGGTTTTTACACATTGCTTGTCACTTTCTCAAAACAAATACAAGAAGGTCAATAAATCCAGTAGCCTCAAATCAGGCAACTGAAACTCAACTATAAACCCAAGTGCATTTATCTTCTGTCTTGATTCCTTTTTGGAGAAAGACTTGGGGATGATTTTAAGAATCTAGTAAAACAACAGAATTATGATGAACAAATTTACGCCCTTATCCAGGCTGATTCCATTCGGAATTTTCCTGCTGCTTTTCCCTGTAATGCTCGTCGCCCAAGGGCCACCTGTGCCAATTGAATCCGTTCTGACGCCGGATGCCTGCAATAAAAAATTCAGCCTGAAATTCCCTGTCTGGCGGCAAGACTGTGGCGCCAATGACAATGAGCTTGGCACGCAAAGTAATGGGGGCCTGAATATCAAAATCAACGATGGCACTTCAGACCAATTCTTAGCCTATTTCTATTGGACAACGAACTCCGCCTATTTCCCTTCCACTAGGCCTTGGAACACACAAGCATTTACTTGCTGGGACGATAATGAGTATTTCACAGAGTTTTTCTACAATCCTTTTGGCGTACAGTTCGATTCGCGGGGGCCTGGCATGGCAGGGATACCTGGCCTAGTAGCTATTATCCCAGGCGAGGATAGCTGGGTCACTTATGAACTCAAGTGGAATTCGGTTCCTGCCTCTTGGTATGGCAAGACAATCTCAGTTCATTTGTATGGCGATTTTGACGAGGGACAGTTCTATCTTGACCAGACAAAAACCATGTCATTCCCAACTATACCAGCACCCACGGGCCTCCAAGCCACGGGCGGATGTACGAATATTGCCCTCAGTTGGACAAAGCCCACATTGCCCCAAGGGCTGCCTTGTTCAGATGCCCAACTAGCCTACCAGATTAGGTACCGCTCTCTTCCCAATGGCAGCTTTGGAAACTGGCTCGCTGTGGGTGGCAACTTCAACACGACGACCTACAACCATACCGGCCTTATGCCTGGCGAGCAATATGAATATGAGGTACGTACCGTATTGCAGGGCAGTGTATTCAGTAACTCCTCCGATAAAGTAACTGGAACTACCATCGCAATCCCTCCGACTCCAAGTTCCTTTACAGCGTCAATGACGAACTGCAACAAAACCGTCAACCTCACTTGGGGATTCATGAATGGCGTAACGGATTATATTCTGTTCCGGGATGGGACTCCCATTGACACTTTGGCAGGAAACATAACAAATACAGTGGACGTGGTTCCAGCCAGAGGGGTTAACTACAATTACACCCTCAAATCACGAAATGCTTGTGGCATCAGCGCTGCCGCAGGGCCCATCATCGGCATCTCCCCCGCAGAACCAGGAAAGCCTGCGGATGTCAATTCGGCAATAATTCCAGGCATCGGCGTACAAATTACTTGGCCGGATGTGACGGACGAAACCAGTTACAAGATAGAGCGCAGCTTACTGGGCGGCGGTGGCTCCAGCTTTTTCACTGTGGGTATGGATGTAACCTCCTACCTGGACGAATCACTGATTCAATGCCAAACCTATGAGTACCGGGTTTATGCCGTTAATGATTGCAAACCAAATGGTACGCAGAGCGATTCCATTGCAAGGGTTCGCTTGGTACCTGACTTGTCAAATGTGTTTAACCCCACCACTTCATTGATTGCTTCCAAAGGCTATTTTTCTAACCGGGTGGAAGTAAGTTGGTCGTTGCAAACACCCAACAACTTCATCAATTCCTATAAAATTTACCGGAAAGAACTAGGCTCCAATGAAGACTCCACAATTGTGGAAACACTCAATGCTGGCAGCAATTTCTTCGTTGATACCTACGTGGATGCGGGGGTGCTTTATCAGTATTTTATCATTGCAGAAGCACAATGTGAAACCACCACGATTTACTCGAATGTAGCTTCTTCTATCGGATTCCGAAGCCCGTTCGGCATCGTCACCGGGAATGTGAGCTATGGTGGTGGTATAGCCGTGGAAGGTGTGCGGGTCAGCGCAGAAAGCACCTCTGGCATTTTTGGAAAAAGCCTCGCATTGAATGGCTCGGGCAGTTTACAAATCAACGATGCCAACAATTTGGACGTGACAGGCGGCTTGCTAATGGAGGCTTGGATTAAGCCATTGAGCTATGCCAATGACTTTACCCTGATAGAAAAAGCAGGCAGCTACAGCCTGAAATATATTCAATCATCCAACCAATACGAATTCG
>JAHEAS010000765.1 GCA_024642645.1 Saprospirales bacterium
AATGACGGGGGATTTGAGTCGGGAACTGACACTGGTTTTGAAAGAAGTAAAACGAAGAGGTATTTGAAGTTTGGCAGTTAGACATTGGGCAGTTGGTAGCCTTTGACTACCAACTGCCCAATGTCTAACTGCCAACTAAAACACCCGCCTTCCCTCCTCCGGGTTTTCAAAAAAATCATATCCCGCACTAATTGTGTGACTCGCCGGAAGCGACACGGAGCTTGCCGCTTGGTTGTTGTACTGGATGGCATAGCCGAGCCGGAAATTGCCAAATAGTATTGTGGCCGATAGCCCAAGGCGGGTCTGGTCAAAACCTTGCTCCGGCTTGGTGTACCCAGCCAGCAACCCAATCACGTAGGTGCCTTCCACAAACACACTGGCATGGACATCGGCTGACCACAATGAGTAGTCGGTCATTGAATTTTGTTCGGGAATGCCGTAAACACTGGCGTAACGGAGCAGCATCGTCGGCTTTAGGTACAGCTCGTCGTTGAGACGGAAGAGGCTGCCCATGTGCAAGTTGATGGGTCGGGAGCGAGGTAGGCTGCCGGAGTTGTCGTCACCACTCAAGAAGGTTTTTTCGAAGAAACTCAGTACTGACACCCCGATGAAGGAGCGTTGGTTATGATAGAAGACCCCTACCCCACCGTCCAAAGACATAAAACTGGAATTGAGGGAGGATATCACCGTTTCGTCCACGTCGAAGTAGCTGATGCCGAGCGTTCCTCCAAAAGAAACATTGCCTTTTGGCAACCTGATTATCCTCGAAAAGGCGGGTCTAAAGTTCAACTCGTTGTAAAATTCCTGGTTGTGAAACTGTAGGACGCCACCCCAGCCAAGTTGTTGCGTGGCACCGCCTCGCCCGTGCAGACTGACCATTGCGGAGCGACTGACTTGCTGTTGCGAAGCAAAACTACCGTAATAATATGCCTCGAAACTGGTGGCTTCCAGCCGCCCGGCATAAGCTGGATTGAGTGGAAGTGCGTTGAACTGGTACTGCATCAATGAGGCTCGCAGGCTTTGTATATCTTGCGCATTGGCTAAAAGGCCAACGAAAACGAGAACGGGAAGCAATATGATTTTTTTCATAGGGCGAAGTTAAAGAATGGAATGGAGCAGTTGGCAAGTGGTTTGTTCGATTTCCATACATTTGCCACCGAATTACAGACATCATTCAGCAATTAACATGCGTTTTCGCCTACCAACCTATCCGCAAATCGCCAAAGCCTTTGAACAGCACCCCTGGGTGCAGGCGACGCTGAATTGGACAAAGACGCACTCATTCCCAGGGTTCTTCGGTGTGCCGTTGTACGATGTGGTGGTGTTTTTGTACAACGAATCAAAGCGCATCACGCTGTCATCAAGGGCAAATGCGATGGCTTTCAGTTTCTTTCTTTCCTTGTTTCCGGCCATTATTTTCCTGTTCACAGTGGCTACTTACCTGCCTATTTATGAGAATTTCGAACAAGAAATCAATGGGTACATCAGCCTCATCATGCCCAACAACGCCGGGAAAGAAATCCAGATGACCATCAAAGAATTGGTAAAACCCAGTTCGAGTTTCCTGTCGATTGGCTTTTTTCTGGCCATGTATTTCTCCTCCAACGGCATGATGGCCATGATGCAAGGTTTTGAAAAAACACATGTTGCTGTTTTTCAAAAACGGCCAGGATGGAAAAAGCGCCTCATCGCCGTCGGGCTGACCCTCCAGCTGGGTTTCTTGCTGGCTGGTTCTGTTGTGCTCCTCATCTTAGGCGACATAATCATCAATTGGGTCACCGAATTCTTTAAGCTCGACCTTGGCACCGAACGTGCCATTGAAATATTTAGGTGGGTGGTCATTTTGACACTGTTTTATTTCAGCATCGCCCTTATTTACCGCTATGGTGCTGCGCTTCGAACCCGGTTCAAATGGATTACTCCGGGGGCATCGTTGGCCACTATCCTTTCCATCACCACCTCCGTTGCATTTTCATTTTATGTCAATTCCTTTGGCACCTACAACAAAGTGTACGGTTCCATTGGCACCATCATCGTGCTGATGCTCTGGATACAGCTCAACTGCCTCATTTTGCAAATCGGATTTGAATTAAACGCCAGCATTGCTGCCAACCGAGATTTGAAAACGGAAATAGAAGAAGAGGATTAACAGGCGGTTGACAGTTAGGCTATAGGATTTTCGAGCACTTTTTTACCGCCCAGATAAAAAAACCAACAGCCAATGGCCATCAACACATGGGCAATATCCATGTGGTTGAACCAAATGCCGAGTGCCCACTCGTTTACGAAGAACATTGCGCCAATTGTTGAGGCCAAAATACCAAGCAAAAACTGCCTGCTCCCCTGGTTTTTGGTTCGGTAAAAAACAAATCCCTGAAACCCGCCCGTGACAATCAGGATTCCGTAGGCGGCATGACCCATCACGAAATAAAAATTCATGGTAACCATCGTAATAACTAGGAAAAACAGAAGTTCGACGATGTTAAGTACGGCGAAAAACTGGGCTAGCTTAGGTCGAATGAGTGGGAA
>JAHEAS010000766.1 GCA_024642645.1 Saprospirales bacterium
GGCCTCGTGGGTACGTTCCGAGAATGTCCCATCGTCATTGTTTTTGAAAAAACGGACCGGGTCAGAAAGCCCATAAGAAGTCACGAAAATATCAAGGTTACCGTCGTTGTCGAAATCCTCGATACACACCCCGCCCGAAAGTCCCTGTACATCCAGCACTGTGGCACCAGCCACTTCTTTGAAATTGAAATCCCCGCTTTTCTTGAAGACGCGCTCCGGCACCAACCATTTCTTAGGCACATGAGCAGGGTATTTCCCCAAAGCCATGTAAGCAATGTTGAGCAACCATTGGCTCTGCAGGTCGTCCGGGAATTGTTTCAGAATGCGCTCATAAACCTTAATGGCGCTTTCCGGACCGGCGGTCAACTTATAAATGCCAACACCACTGATGGGGAGGAAACAGGATGCCGAATTGTGACGTTGGATACAATTTTCCTGCTCGCCTAGGCGTAGGTAAGAAAGCGCCAGCATCTCGTACAGCAATTTCGTCTGCTCGTTAAGTTGGTCGCCCATCTGCTGAACAAGTTCCGAGAATTGAACGGTGGCCGCTTCCGTCTTGCCCGAATAAAGCAACTGCTCGGCATATTTGAATTGCCCAAAAGGGCGCTGTTCCGGCGGTGACGATTGGAATTGTTTGAGGTAAATTTCCGACTTTTTAGTGTTGAGAAGATAGCAATCCATTGGATTGGCGTGCTGCGCAATGCTGTCCAGAATAGCTATCATGCGTTGGTGGCCGTCCGACCCGTTGGCAGCCGTTGCCTCCTTGGCAGGGTCATGTTTGCAAGCCCAAAACAACAACAAAGGAAATAGGAGGAAAAAAAGCGGGAGTCTGTTCATGGAATAAATATTTTCTGTCAAAAAAACGAGATAAGCGGCACGTCCGCCATTGTTTTCAGGCCGGGCGAGCTCCGCAACACCTGCGGGATAGCGTTCAACGTGATAGCGCAAGTGGCCACATCGCCGTTCACGCCGCCCGTTATCCGGGAGCAAATGTCGGGCGTTCCTTCGATTTTGACCTCATCAAAACTCTCCGGCTCGCCGACCGCAGCTTGAAAGACCAATTTTATCTTCACCTCACCGCCCACATAGCCATTGCCCTCCTGCCGCACCCCCGAAGCATGGCCGGAAGGAATGGTCATTGCCTCCGTAACTATCTGATTGTCAGCAATAACGGGCGAAATCAAATCTTCTGTCCGTTCCAACTCCCAGCCCAACCGATGGGCTATGAAGTGCATACTTTCCGTCAGGCCGACGTGTCGCAGCGAGCCGTCCGATTTCTTTTTTTCAAAATCATCTAAACTCAGACCAGCCCCGATTTTTTTCTGAAAGGGGACCCATCGGAACTGCGCATCTTGAAAACGCCGCACCGTCACCGAGCGCACATCTTGGCACACCCCCGTCAGAAACATGGGCAGGGCATCCATCAGGTAGCCGGGGTTTACGCCGGTGCCAAGCACAGCCACACCTGCAGATTTCGCAGCTTCGTCCAATCGTTTTGAAAGCTCCGGCGAGGTCTGCCACGGAAAGCTCAATTCTTCACAAGTCGAAACTACAGGGATGCCATGTGCCAATATTTCCTCAATCTGCGGCACGATGCGCCACATATCTGAAACCGTGGTAAGCACGGCCACATCTATTTTTTGACCAGTGATGGCGGTCGAAATATTGCCGGAAACAAGGATGCCAGTAGCATTTTTGCCACAAAGATTGCCAAAGTCTTGCCCTATCAGCGCAGGGTTTTTATCAACGGCGGCAACCGTATCAAGCCTTTCCCGTTCCGAAATGAACTGGCCGATTTTGATACCTAATGGCCCAAGGCCGATTTGGAGGATTTGGATGGTTGACATTTGAATTGGTTGGATGGCGGAATGATTGGATGGTTGCTTTTGCGACGTGCATTCGCCGTGAAGAAACCATCCATCCATCTATCTACCCTCAATCAATAATTTCGAAACCAGTATAGGCTTGAAGGGCTTTTGGCAGCCGGATGCCTTCTGGCGTTTGGTTGTTTTCCAAAAGCGCTGCCACTATCCGGGCGAGGGCCAGCGCACTGCCATTCAAAGTATGCGCCAAACGGGTTTTGTTGCCATCTTTGAAACGTACTTTCAGGCGGTTGCTCTGGTATGTCTCAAAATTGGAGACCGAGCTGACCTCCAACCAGCGTTCTTGCGCCGCCGACCACACTTCAAAATCGAAGGTGAGCGCCGAAGTGAAACCCATGTCGCCACCGCACAACCGGAGGATGCGATATGGCAATTCCAGTTTATCCAGCAAGCCAGATACGTGGACCAACATTTCGTGCAACCTATCATAAGATGTGTCGGGGTGGGCAATTTGGACAATTTCGACCTTGTCGAATTGGTGCACCCGGTTCAGCCCCCTGACGTGCGACCCGTAAGACCCGGCCTCCCGGCGGAAGCAAGGCGTGTAGCCCGTCATTTTTACAGGAAAGTCTTTTTCATCCACTATCACGTCCCTATATATATTGGTGACAGGCACTTCGGCGGTCGGGATGAGGTAGAGATC
>JAHEAS010000767.1 GCA_024642645.1 Saprospirales bacterium
ATCAATATCATCCTCATTAGGGTTTCCATTATTCGGCGTAGAGTCGATGTCAGTAATAAAAACACCATTTTGGTCTTCAGCGCCGGCAATTTCTGCCACGTTGGCCAATGAAGCACCAGATTGGCCGTATATCACGATCATTTTCACCAAAACCGAATCAGATTCGCCCGGCTCCAGCATCCCTGTCAAAACGTAGCTGGCAGTTGAGTCATTGACCAATGTCCAGTTAGAGTTGTTCTGGCTGAGAATGAGGCCAGCGGGAATATGGTCGATGACTTCGATATTATTAGCAACAGCATTACCTTCATTTGTTACCGTGATAAAATACGAGACCTCGTCGCCGATTTCAACCAAATTTGATTGTCCTGGGGCAAGATGTTTATTAAGTGCAAGGTCGAAGTTTCCCGCAGGAATAATATGAATTGGCACTTCGTCAATGTCATCCTCTTGTCCGCTACCAAAGCCATCGTTCAACGGGTCGTCGTCAAAGTTGCTATCGAAGTCAGTCGGAAAGCCATTGCTCGAGTCATCGTCATTGTCAGCTTGGCTAATTTCAGCGGTATTCAGAATTGTATTGTTGACATAAATTGGGTCAACAATCAACAAAATGTCCACAGCAGCGGTGCCTCCTGGAGGAATTGTTCCCGGCAGCTGGGTCGAAAACCCATTTGGAGAAACACTCCATGCCGGGTTTAGTGCCGCATCGAATAAGAGCCCCGCAGGAAGGTAATCGGTTATTGCTACGTTATGAGCGGTTACTGCGCCTTGGTTAGATACGGTTATCGTGTACGTAACCGTGTCACCTAGATTTACATTGGTGGTATTGGTGCCTTTCGTTAAGGCAAGGTCGAACAGGTCGAGTGCCACGCCAAAGTCAATTGAGCTGTTGGTTTCGCCTGGCCCTAGCGTTACTGGGTTTGTGGTTCCGGTATCATCTGCATCACTGTCAGTCAGGTCGTCACCAGTGTTGAACAAGGTTGGAACATGCTCCATTGGTAGGCTGCTCAGTTGAAGCACCAAATAGTAGTCACCTGGTGACAGATCATCAAAGAAGTAATAACCTGTAGCATCTGTTGTATCCGCTGCAACCAAGTTTCCATTGCTCTCATAGAGATGGATGATAATGCCTGATAAACCAACCTCATTCGCATCCTGTTGGCCGTTGTGATTGGTGTCATACCAGACAAAGTCACCAATGGCACTGGCCAAAACGGTCAGCGTGGCGCCATCATGGTCATCTTCGTCGCCACCAGCGTTGTTGATTTCGTCGTCAACATACGTGTCTGCATTGCCATTCTGCTCCTGACTTTCGGGCTTGGAGTCTATATCACGTTCGTCGTCGATATCAATTTCTGCGAAGTTGGTGGCCTGCCCCCCGTGTACCACCTTGAGGGTTACGGGCAACGTGACCAGGTCTCCCGGTGACAGCGTGCCATTCAGGGTTACTTTGCCGTCATTGCCGGAGGCAGCCCATGCATAAGGAATTGCAGCGGAGCCACTGGTCGTTCCGGATGGGTTGGTCGTAGTATTGAACGGGGCAAAGAATGCGGGGTCCACATAGTCGATAATGGAAAAAGTATGAGCGGGCAGGTCGCCCTGGTTCATGATTTCGAGGGTAAAATTGACGTTGGAACCGACCGTTACGGTGTCGTTTTGACCTAGCGCCAATGTTTTGCGAAGCGCCAAATCATAGCAACTGTCCTTCACCACGACGGGGCAGCAGGTCAGGGTCGGGCAGCCGTTTTGCGTAGCAGTAAATGCATAGAGCCCTGCAGCGGTGATGTAAAACGTGTCCTGGGTTCCGCCTTGGTTGTCGGGTATCATCACACCATCCTTAAACCATTGGATATTGGTGAACATGGGCAGCAAGGTCACCCGGACGGAGTCGTTGAGTTGCGAGCAGATGATGATGGGAACGGAGACGCAGGCCTTGTGCATGTCGTCTTCGAGCAGTTCCTGGTTATTGGGTTCGCTGTCCACGTCGGTGCCATTCATGGCGGTCACTTCAGCGATGTTCATGTACATGCCCTCGCTTTCGACACGGGTTTTTATGGTTAAAACGAGTTCGGACGTTGCAGAATTTAGCTGGTCGCCAATGTTCCAGATTCCAGTTGAAATATCGTATGTAGTGCCAGCTGATGAAATGTGGCCGAGGTAAGTAAGGCCGGGCAAGAGGGTGTCCCTCACTTGCAGCCCGGTCACGTCGGTCAAGTTTTGATTGAAAATATGGAGCGTCCAGGTAACAGTGTCACCAGCGGCTACGCTGTCTCTATCCACTGATATCTCAAGGGCTACATCATGCTGGGCAAATGCATTTACCCCTCCCATCAGGCAAGCCAATACTATTGCATAGCGCAAAGTTGTCTCTGCGGCTTTGACGAAAGTGGCATTGATGGCTTGAAGCAAATCGTAAATCATCGGAAGTATGTTTATTTAAACCTTTCTAAAAGCTTTCCGCCGGCCTCGTAATGTTTTTGGGTTGAAACCATGCATTGAATTAAATCAAGTAAATCATGGTCAAGC
>JAHEAS010000768.1 GCA_024642645.1 Saprospirales bacterium
ATCTCATCAAAAAATCAACAATTTTTCACTCGAAACCCAAATTCCGAACACGGTCTTAGTTGATAAAGGTTGATATTTAGCAGCTTGGGGGTAAAATCAACCCTTATCAACCTCATAAACTCCATCAACCAGCTCAAGTCTTAAATTATCCACAACTTGAATTAAATAAAAGAGGCAGTTATGCTTAAATACTAAACTGAGATGCAGCTTTTCTGAAAGTAACATGGGTGGTCAAAACTAGCCCCTTCATTGGTGGCTACTTTACTTCTTCCACTCCGTCCACCAAGTAATTAGTATCGCCTTCCCAAGCAAAGTTTCTAATGTACTGTTTATAATGGAGCCTAACGACCTTCCCACCGAGTTTGTCCAGTTTTTGAGCCACGTCCTTCTCCTTAACAGAAAAATTCCAGATTTGATTGGCAAGCGCCGTACCTGAAGCGGAGTTGGCGATGCCGCCTTGGTTTAGCTCGCCTTCGTATGTTTTGAAAATAAAACCCTTACGAGAGAATTTGATGAGCGTGCCATCGCGGTAGCCGTCACTGTACACGGCCCCGTAATTGAAATATGTATAACCACCAATGCCCAAAGCGATTACCAGAAAAGTCAATCCGAAGATGCGTTTCCATTTTATACCAGAAAGGGGATTCTTGAATTCCATGTTGTTTATTTTTGGAGCAAAGCTCCGTTAATTTTTCTTTTCGACGTTGCTTTTTGTGCAAGTAACGACGAAGTAGCCAAAATGCTTTTTAAAAGGCGATAACAATAGCGTCAACAAAAGTGCTTGGAGATACTGCCGTCTTGATTCTTCTTTCCGAACAAGCTGGGCCGACAACAATTTCACAACCACAACGGGGACATAAATCAGCGTAGGCAAAATATTCCAACTGATGTCTTTCACCTCAATTTCTGTAAAACCCTGCAATTTCAACGCCGCTGCGAAACCATCAATGTTTGCCAGCGAAGTCATATCCCAGGCAGTAAGGCAGCGACGATGAATGCGGTCCATCCAGCCGGGGAGGGGTTGGCTGTGTTTTTTGAAACCATCAATCACCACAAGTTTGCCCCCGGGCCTTAGCAACCTAGCAGCCTCCGAGATAAATTTGCTTTTGGTTTCACCTTCGCCGTAGCAGGCGCTTTCAAGGGCATATGCTGCATCATAACTTTCATCCTGAAATGGAATGGCCTGAAAATTTGCCAGTTGAAGTTGGGCTCTCTGGGAATGTTGAGATGCCGTGACTTTTTGCTCCGCAATGGCTAACTGCTCCGAATTGAGATTGACACCTGTTATGGTTGACCAGGGCAAGACTTCCAGCAATTGCAACATGGTAGCACCATAACCGCAGCCCATGTCCAGTATTTTTTCAGGAGGTTTTTCCTGGTTATAGCCAAGTAGATTGGCCAATACCTGGTTCATATTGCGAAGCAACTGCTCATGCCTGAACGGGTTATCACCAAAGTTGAAATACCCGAAATGGACGTTCAGGCTTTTACTCCAGAAAACATGGTAGGAGGTGATGATGGATAGGTTTTAATGAAACAATCAGGCGACACCTCGAAAGCCTCCATTGGGAAAGTCATTGTAACCCCCACAGATTTCAGCGTTTTTGCAGCTTTCCATTTCGGTGGCTAACAGCAAAACCTGTGAAATCCGTGGGGATTGCAATATTGTATAAAGTACGGCCTAAGGACCTGGTGGGAAATCGCTTTCCTCTTTGCCCGGCGAGCGAAGTACTTTAAAGAAAAAGTAGATGGTGAAGCAGGCAATGGTTACCTGCGCCAACAACATGATGGTCAATGCTAATGGATTCATGGCGTATTTCTTCCTTGTTTAACCCGGATTGTGTAAGCCACGTAAACCAGTGCTGCAATACCTATGAACAGCCCCAGCAACATGAACCTTGCAAACGGGATATAAGTTAATTTTTTGTTCAAAATATTCAGGTGAGCTGGGTCGGACATCGTTTTGATGTTGCCGAGTTTTTTCTCCAACTTGACCTGGTATTTTGCTTTTTCTTTCACGTCGGTCTCTGCATCCATGGCCGTTCTGATGGCATCAGCTTCTTGCTGGAGTGCAGGTAACGTGGCCGGATTCTGTATGGTTGCGATTTCCTCTTTGATGCCAGCATTGCTCAATTGTTTGATAAGTGAGCTGTTGTCCAGCGCCCAACCTTCGCCACTACCCAACCTGCTGAATGCTCCCGACCAGTCGTTGCCCTTTGGCGTGATGACTGAACCAATGAAAACAAACAACAACATGGTTGGAGTGACCCATTTTATGATGTACTTCAAGATGGAAGGAAGCTTGATGTCAGCACCAAGGTTGATTTCTTTCCAGCCTTTGTTGATGCCAAAAATCCACGAGAACAAGACGGTTTCGAGCAATGCAAAAACCACCAGCGAAACTGTGCCTGCCCAGTAGTCATACTCATCAAAAACACCGTAGTTGTAAAACAAAACCGTGGGCATACCGAGTATCAGTACGATGATACCAAATGAAATAGCCCCCTTCTTTTGCGAC
>JAHEAS010000085.1 GCA_024642645.1 Saprospirales bacterium
CACCCGCTTCAAAGGAAGTCCGCTGATTGGAATACCCACTGTTTCATTTTTACGCATCCAATTCATTGACAATCAGCAATTTGCAAACTATTTAGAGGCCGAAGTGGCGGAATGGTAGACGCGCTGGATTCAAAATCCAGTATAGGCAACTATGTGTGGGTTCGAGTCCCACCTTCGGTACCCTTTAACAAGGAAAAAGGAAAAAGTGGGAAACCACGGACTCCACACTCTTTCCTTTAAACTTTTTCCTTCTCAAGCATTCGGGGATGGTGGAATTGGTAGACACGCAGGTCTCAGAAGCCTGTGGCAGCAATGCCGTGAGAGTTCAAGTCTCTTTCCCCGAACTTCTTTTTTAGTAACAGCATACCTGTATTTTCTTTTAAAACTTCCTGCTCCGAATGAATTTTAGCACACCTGCCTTATCAGGATAATAATTCGTGCATCACCTTTTCTATACCTGTTGTCGCATTTTCTGAAAACACTCTTAAGTTAATCATCCTGCGAAATTCATGGCTAATAGCTGGTTTCGGGTCAACATAATAAATAGGGATGCCAGGCACAGCATAGCCAACCAGTCCAGCAGCAGGGTACACTTGCATAGAAGTCCCAACAATCAGGACGATATCGGCCTCATCAACCAGGTCTGCAGCTTGGTCAAGCTTGGGGACTTCTTCTCCAAACCAAACAATGTGCGGTCGAAGCTGGCTACCTTTTTCACAATGGTCACCTAAATATAAATCCACGTCGCAGGGGTAAATCAAGTGAGGATGGGCGGTGCTCTGTGATTTCAGGAGTTCTCCATGCAAGTGAACAACCTTTGAGCTGCCTGCCCGTTCATGCAGGTCGTCCACATTTTGGGTTATGATATCTACATCAAAATGCTTTTCCAACTCCACCAGCGCTAAATGTCCAGCATTGGGCGAAACTTCCAATAATCGCCTGCGACGTGCATTGTAGAATTCTAGCACTAGGGTAGGGTTGCGCTCCCAGCCTTCTGGCGATGCTACTTCCATGATGTCATGGTTTTCCCAAAGGCCATTGCTGTCACGAAAGGTTGAAATACCACTTTCAGCGCTCATGCCTGCGCCAGTTAGCACGACTATTTTTTTCATGGCGGAATGATTGAATTGATAGTTTTTTATTCCCCTTCCCAGAAAACATTACAGGAGAATCTCGTCCTCCATGTAGAAACGCCGCTTAGGGAAAGCTGCTTTAATGGTTAAAAACAATTGCTCTGCAAAAGTACTAGCGCCTAATTTGTGCAGGTGTTCAAACACCACTCGCATTCGTTTCGATGCTTTTAGTCCAAGGTGGTTGGTCAGGTAAGCTTTCAGCAGTTTTTCGTAGAGTTGAAAAGTATCTGTTGGTTTCTTTTTTAGCAAAAAATGGTCAAAGTTGGCCAATAAGTCCAGTGATTGCTGCTCATCAAGCAAGCCAAGCAATTCATCCAATTTGCCCTCCCTGCCAAGGATAGTGGCAATGGTGGAGAAATTTTGGCGGTAATCGTATCGGGCTACGAGGTCAGCTAGTAGCTTTTTTACGAAGTTTTGCCAGTTGCCTTTGTAGTTTGCTTGGCATTTGTCGTAAAAATCGAAGTTTCGGGTTTCCAGAAATTTTTGTCGGGAAATAACGGCGATGGTCTCGGCCTTGCCTTCCACCTGTGCGATTTGGAGCAGAATAGATTCCAGCCGCACTTTTAATTGCTCGTCTTGAATGAGCCGGTGCCCTTTTTCCACCAATGCTTTTACTTTTCGAAAATCGCCGGAAGGCTCCAAAGCATCCAGCAAATGTTCCAGTTTTTTAGGCTCCGAGAGGCAATCCAGAGTGAAAGTTTCTGCTTCGGATTTCATGCCGGGGTTTTCGAGCATATCCAGCTTTACCAGCAACAGTTGAGCGCGGTAGCGAGGGTCTATTTTTGTCCTTTCTAGTTCATGGTCAATAGCTTGCAGCACTTGCTGCGCAATGTCTTCGTCCTTGGCCAATGCGACCCAGACTTGGAGTAGTTGCCCTGAAAGTAGATTCAAGCGATAGGCTGGTCGGTTAAATTCTGACTCGCAAAACTGCCTGATTTCTGCTTGCAAATCCGGAGGGATGGGAAGCGAGGCCAGTTTTTCGATTTTGCCAAAAGCGACCATGATTTGTTCGGGCAAGGAGCTATCCTCTTTGTCCAGTTTATTCAAAATAGGTGAAAAACGGCCAACGATAGCCGCCAACATGGCCCATGACTCCGCAAAATGCTCCAAGGCCATGGCGTCATCGGCTTGGCCAAGCAATTCTTCCAGGATTTTTTGGAGCTGTGATACGCCAGCTGAACTGATTTTATCATTGGCCTTTCGAAAAGTTTTTATGGCAGCGTCCAGTACCTGCCCAAATTTTTCCCTATTGTCACTCAACGCTACTTTGGCTGCAAACTTGGTTCGGAGGGCTAACGAAAACGGTTTGTTTGTCCTTGCAAAATTGCGAACAAACCCTTCCAGTTCCTCCTGCGTGACACTGTCCAATATGGCGTTGATGGTGAGTTTCTGGTAAGAAAAAGCCTTGGTTCGCTTATTTTGATTTGGCTGGCGCACCGTTTCGGAAAGCTGCCGACGAAGCAGGAGCAGCCCTGCTGCGACATGGCCGCACATGCGCTCCCGTTCAAACTCGTCACAATCGCAGGAGCAGGCCTTCACCCGTGATGGGCTAATCTGCATTTCCACTTCGAACCCATTCACATTGGCTATCCACAGATGCCGTTCGTTTTCGGACAACTGTGCAACCTTGCCTTCTTCCAATAACTTTTCGCCAACGACCAAGTGCTGTTCGCTGAGTTCAAGTTCAAGATTTTTTAATAAAAAGTTCAAGGCAAAAATGGTTACTGGCCGTTTTGAAAATGCAAAACCTCAAAGGTAGGCGGCTTTGCGGTCTTTCTCAAACGAAAAACGCTACCTTTGGTTCTTCAAAAACTGATTAAGATATATGAAGACTTTCTACCTAGTGCGCCATGCGAAATCGAGTTGGGATAACCCCAAATTGCGTGATATTGAGCGCCCGCTGAACGAGCGGGGTTTAAACGATGCACCTTTTATGGCCAAATTGATGCGGAGCAAGGGGGTTAAACCAGATTTATTGGTCACCAGCCCAGCTATTCGGGCGCTCACCACTGCAGCCTACTTCAAAAATGAATTAAGTGTGGAAGGTGAGGACCTTTGGGTCCGGGATGAAATCTACGAGGCAATAACGAATACAATTGTGGATATTATCAACACATTACCGGAAGATTGCGGGACGGCCATGATTTTTGGTCATAACCCCACGTTCACAAATGTGGCCAACCTGTTTTCTGATAAATTCATTGACAATATCCCAACCTGTGGTGTGGTTTGCGTCAAATCTGAAGCTGCTTCATGGCCTGAAGTTTCGAGTGAAAATTCAGAAGTAGTGGCAACGTTTTTCCCAAAGGATTTCATTTAACTTTTTGGAACTATGAATTGGAGTTTAACTTTTTTTTGGCTTTGTTTATCATTCGCGGGTTGTATGTCCCACCAATCGGAAACATTTCCAATTTCCGAAGAAAAACTAGAAAAAGTAATGACGGATGCACACATCGCAGAATCCGCTGTATCAGGACTTCCGAATGGATTAAAAAAGGACAGCGTGGCCAATTTATACTATGACCAAATAGCTGAGATTTACAAAATTGACCGGGAAACGATAGATACTTGCATTGCAATCCTTCAGCGAAACCCTGAGTTGACAAGCGAAATTTATGGTAAGATGTCAGAAGCACTGGAAAAAAAATTGCTTGGAAAAACAATTGAATGAAAAAATTGAACGACCAAATATTCTTTAGTTTACAATTTCTTAATACTCGAAATCAAGTCTACGGCAAAGGTTAGGTTAATTTTGCCCTTGTTTTAAAAATTCATTACTACATGGAAGGCAAAAAGATTTTGATTGTTGACGACGAGCCAGACATTTTGGAGATACTCTCTTATAATTTGCGAAAGGAGGGTTATCTAGTGGAGACAGCGAACAATGGAGAGGAGGGACTCAAGAAAGCCAGTGAAGTAATGCCTGACTTGATTATCTTGGACATCATGATGCCCCAAATGGATGGGGTGGAAGTATGCAGAAATATTAGGAACCAACGTGTGTTTGACAATACGTTAATCGCATTTTTGACCGCAAGGGAAGAAGATTATTCCCAAATAGCTGCCTTAGATGTTGGGGGTGACGACTACATCACGAAGCCCATAAAACCCCGGGTACTGATGAGCCGGGTAAAAGCATTGATGCGACGCAACTTGAAAACAGAAGCAGAAAACGAAGCATCCAATCAAACAATCATTGGTGATTTGGTCATCGATAAAGAACGTTTTCGAGTGATGCAATCTGGTGTGGAGGTGGAACTGGCCAAAAAGGAATTTGAACTACTGCATTTGCTGGCCTCTAAGCCTGGGAAAGTATTTACCAGAGATGAAATTTTTAATAAAATTTGGGGAGCGGATGTAATAGTTGGCACCCGAACCATTGACGTTCATATCCGTAAATTGCGAGAAAAACTTGGCGATGATTACATCAAAACCATCAAAGGAATTGGGTACCGATATGAATTTTGAGACTGAAATTGCTGCTCATACACCTGAGACAGCATCCAATTCTGGTTTCCGCACTGGCTTATCGAGTGATATCCTCCAACTTAGGCAACTGAAAAATCCAACGCCCAACCAAATCGTTTTGGCTTCTTCACTTGGGGTTTCTGCGTTTTCAACTATTTTTTTGGCACTTCTAAATTTAGTACAACATGCCAACTTCAGTTGGTGGATGGTATTGCTTACAGGTGCTTCTACTTTTATTATCTGCTTCGTAATCTTTCGTTTTTACCTCCTTCAATACGTTCAGCGTAAAATCAAAGTGATTTACAAGAGTATTCACAAACATAAGCTTGCCAATACTGAAAAAAAGGGCTTCGAAAACCTGTTGAGCACAAAACTGGATGATGTCGAAAAAGAAGTAGAAGAATGGGCTGCCCTGCAAGAAAAGGACGCCGAAAAACTAAATACTTGGCAAGCCTACCGCAGGAAGTTCCTGGGCGATATTTCACACGAGCTAAAAACGCCGATATTTAATATCCAAGGATACCTTGAAACACTCATCGAGGGAGGGTTGGAAGACGAAAACATCAACCGAAACTACCTTGCCAGAGCAGCAAAAAACGTTGATAGGTTAAATACCATCGTCGAAGATTTGGAGTCCATTTCTCGCTTGGAGTCTGGTGAAATGATTCTTGATATCCAACTATTCGACATCAAAACCCTGACGGAGGAAGTTTTCGAAGACCTAGAGTTCAGGGCAAAAGAGCGCAACATCCGCTTACAACTAAAGGCAGGTGCTGACCAGGGTTTCATGATTCGAGCAGACAGGGAATACATCCGTCAAGTGCTGACCAACCTTGTCAACAATTCAATCAAATATGGCAAAGAAGGCGGAACCACTAAAGTTAGTTTTTACGACATGGACAGCAACGTGCTAATCGAAGTGGCCGACACCGGTATTGGGATTGCCAGCGAACATCTCAACCATCTTTTTGACCGTTTTTACCGGGTGGATAAAAGCCGCTCTCGGGAACAGGGAGGCTCAGGGCTTGGGCTATCCATTGTGAAACATATTGTGGAGGCGCACAAACAGACCATCAATGTTCGCAGTACAGCAGGCGTTGGGTCGACTTTTGGATTTACCCTTGAAAAGGCTCTTTAGATTTTACTTCTTCCCGTACAATTCCTTCAATTTTTTTAGCAATCGCAACAGTTTGATATTCAGCGACTTACTGGCATTGAAGAAGATGCCATTTATGATAATCCAGTCTTCTTGCCGCTTGATTTCTTCTAAGTTTTTGTAATAAACTCGTTGTTTTTTTTCGAGTGGCATTTTCCAATAAATGCAGTCACGGGTCATGGCAAAGCCGTCTTTGCAAGCGCCAAAAGTGGACAGGTCACAAATGAAGAATATGGTTTCGCCTTTTTGTGGAAAGAGGAAGTTCTGAGCGGCATTTTTCAGTTTATTGGCGGGCATGGTGACGAAGTTGGTATAAACCGTTTCACCTTCGTTGTTGAAGTCGAGGTAGTCCAATATCATTTCACCAAGCTGGATATCTTTGGCAGTTCGACCTTGGTATTTCAGGATTTTTTCATCAAAAACAGCCTCGTTCAGGTCTTCGCAATACCGGATGATGAAATAGTCTAGCATATCCTCTAGGGCAGGAATTGCGAAGCTGAATTTCTGGTCACCATCGGGGTTGCGTTGTGCCTGTTCCGCCAACTGCTTGATTCGAAAGTCCAAGCTTCCCCTGAATTCACTTTTATAAAATCGGTCAATATAGGCGTTATGAAGCGATGGATGGTGCTCCTCTTTTAATCGCTTTTCAAAGGCCAAACTGAACCGGTCAGCGATGGCTTGCTCAAGGTTCTCCGAGTGAGAATTGTCAAAAATGTCGCTGAGTTTTGCCTTTGGGGGTTCCTTTTTGGTTGACTTGAAAATCAAGTGGCAGTTCGAACAGGCGGGCGCTGACAAATCATTTTCAGTGCCACAGTCAGGGCAGTCAAAAGTCTCAACAATGACCGAAGTGCCGCAGGCGGGGCAAAACCTCGCATCATCGGGCATGGGTTTCTGGCAATTTCGGCAGTTTTTCATGATTGCTACTTTGAGACGTTTAAAAGCCCATTTAGGGCGTTCAACACTGCTGCGAAGGTAAAGAAATGCAACAGTTTTTTGCAAAACCATAAGTACCCTGCTTTGTTGATGATTATCCAACACAGTAATAATTTACCTCATTGATAAAAATTGGTGAAATTCGTGGCCGCACAAACTTCCAACGATGAAAAACAAATTGCCAAAATTAGGATACAGTGAATACGACAATTTTGCGTTTCACCCTTACAATATCATGTTGTCGCTGCTTTTATTGGCCATCACCATGCTCTTTTTGGCGCTATCCGGGGCTTTTGTTTACACTAGGGTGCAAAGCGGCGTTGGTGCGTTGGATGTCCCATGGTTATTTGCCCTCAACACACTGGTATTGCTGTCCAGTAGCTACTTTATGATTAAGGCAAAAAAAGCCTACGTCAATGACGAAACTCGCAATTACCAAAATTGCCTGCTCTTCACCATTGGCCTTACAGTATTGTTCATGGTATTGCAGTTTTGGGCATGGAGCATGTTGTTTAACAACAATGTTTTCCCTGCGACCGACAATGGGGCAGCTTATTTGTACATGCTTTCTGGGCTTCATTTTGCGCACGTGCTTGCTGGGTTGCCATTCCTCATTCAGTTCTTACGTATCTCACGAAAACAGATGGTGGACCCAGTGACGGTTCTCGTCTATTTCAGCGACCCAGAAAAGCGACTCCGGCTGCGATTGTTATCGATGTACTGGCATTTCTTGGATGCGCTTTGGGTGGCATTGGTGCTTTTTCTTTTCATCAACCAATTAGTCTGAGGTTATTTACGATTTACGATTTTGGCATTTGCTGGTTTAGGTGAATTTAAGTTTGAGTTTGTGCCATTTAATATGGCCGTGTATTCATGACGGGAAGCCATCTGCGCCAATAGACAAACCCATACCTTTGCCGCAAATAAAGCAGCATCCTACGAAAATGCCCAATCGTAAATCGTAAATAGCAAAATGAACTTCCTCGCCCATATTTACCTCTCTGGCCCTGATGAAAACCTTTTGGTTGGGAACTTCCTCGCCGATTTCATCTCCAACAAAGAAGTCGCCAAGCTGTCGCCCGACATCCAAAAAGGCGTGCAAATGCACCGCCACATTGACACATTCACGGATGGTCATCCCATGGTAAAGGAGAGCGCAAAACGTCTGCACAAAGCACATGGAAAATATTCGCCCGTGATATTGGACGTGTTCTATGATTTTTTGCTGGCGCAAAATTGGGGGCGGTATTGCAGCCAGTCTTTAGAGCTCTTTGCCGCCGATGTTTACGAGGTATTGCTCAGGCACCTGCCCATTATGCCTGAATTCCTGCACGACCGCCTTCCAAGAATGATCGCCGACGACTGGCTTGTCCGCTATGGCACGGAGGATGGCCTTCGGTTCACCTTCAGTCGAGTGAAACTGCGCAGCAGTGCGCCGCATTTTTTTGAAAATGCCGTAGAAAGCCTAACTGCCAACTACCATGAATTTAACGAGGAGTTCAACGTTTTCTTTCCCGATGTGATAAACGACATCAATCCGTTTTTGCTTCCATCCAGTGATATGTGAGGCTTGTTTAACCAAAAAGCAAAAGGACATGAAATGAGCGCAAGTTCCGTCTTCCAAGAACCAAAAAGCAAAAGGGCATAGGTCTTTCAACGCTACGCCCTTTTTAAAAAAGGTATTGGATTGCGATTTATTTCACTCGGAAGGTGTAGGTGATGGTCCCACACTGTTTGTCAGGTCCACCAGCGGCGAACTTGTATTTTTTAGCATTGTCAATAGCAATTGCCTTTAGTTTCGAACTAGCTGTGGAAGAGCCTTTTTGTGTGTAGTCGGCACTGGTTACCCGGCCATTTTTGTCCACACAAACATAAACTGCCACGGTTCCGGTCTCTTGTGAACTGTCTTGGGGTTTAGGAGCTGGAGTAAATCCACGGCCACCAAACCCTTCCACAACACCAGAGCCTGTTGTTTTTCCAGATAGGATATCAGAATTGCCGCCATTAGGGTCACCTTGATTGCCGGGTGTGCCAGTATTTCCTTTACCACCTCCGTTGCCACCACCTGTGCCCGCTTTTACCATGTCTTCCAGCGCTTTTTTCTTAGCAGCCTCGGCCGCTTTTCTGTCGGCTTCAGCTCTGGCTTCAGCATCTGCCCTGGCTTTGGCATCTGCCTTTGCCCTTGCATCGGCTTTGGCTTGCTCGTCGGCCTTACGCTTGTCCTCTTCTTTCTTTTTCTTTAAGGCAATGGCATCAGGGTCTTCCGTTTTTACAACTTCTTTCTTAGGCTCAACGGTTGGCTTGGGCTTTGTTGGTGTTGGCTTCTCTTTTACGGGTTCTGGTTTTTCTTTTTCCGGTTCCGGTTCGGGTTGCTTAACTGGTTCGGCAGCCGCTTCTGGTGCGTTTTCATCACCTTGTCCAACATCAGGTATGCCTAAGTTTACCAAAATGCCAGCAGCTTCGGGAGGTGGGTTCTGAAAGGTGAACCCGTACAACATTGCCAATATCAGTACCATCGTGTGGAAAACCACACTGAAAATA
>JAHEAS010000769.1 GCA_024642645.1 Saprospirales bacterium
ACATTCAAAGAAGGAAACAATGATTTTTAGCAGGGTGGTGGGATGGAAAAGGTCAGGATTCTTGCCATTGCTCCGCAAAATATGCTTGCAAGATGCGGTGGCGGAAGCGCCATGTTGATAAGTCCATACTGAGAAAGTTGCGCAGGTTTCCCGAAGTCTCCAAGATGTCAGAAAGCTTATCATATGCTCTGCCGCCATCACCACCTCATTTCTTTACCAATTTCTCCCGGCACAATACCCGCCTATTTTCATCAAAAAGGCTGATGAAATACACGCCCGGCGGGAGGTTTGAGAGGTTCATCCGCTCCGAATGCCCGCCGCTCATTTGCGCTGATTTTCCCATCACTGTTCGCCCGTTTTCATCGAAAACAACCAGCTGATACTGGCCAGACACAAGGTTTTTGATTTCAAAAACTGCATCATCGCCAAAGGGATTTGGCGAAACGGTGACAGAAGGTTTCGGGGCAGTTACCTCAAATGCCCCATTGACCACCGGGGCGGTGTTTTTGAACATAATCTGCGTGGCGAATGCCTGATTATTGTCCAAGGACACGATGGCGATGGGCTCCTTCGCCACGTCGTTGAAGAAATAGTAGGAGGCCGTGGTATCAACGCCCAAGCCGAAGAACCCGGCCTGAATGGCGTTATCGGTGATGTCCAGCCAGCCGAGCGGAGGGATTTTGCCATCAATTCGGGTTTCCGTGTATCGGATGCGCTTTTCCCGCAGCACATCGAAGCTGCCGCCGGGTATGCTCATCATGCCGTAAGCGTCCACCGAGGATATTTCGCTGATAGCCACCCGATAGCGCATGTAGTCAATCTGTGCGTTGTTCGTTTGTGCAGCCAATTGCAGCATTAAAACAGGCGAAAAGGCCGATGGCACAAATAGCTCCAAAAAGCCCGAACTGCTTGCGTTGATGTCGAAAAAATTCAACGGCGCACGGCGCTCCGGCAGCGGCGGCTGGAATTCGAAGATATTATTGGCGACGAGGTCGTAGGGCAGGATGCCGTTGTAGGCTTGCAGTTCAAAGCTTGTGGGTGTCACGTTGTAGTACGTCTCCGTCCCGGTCGAAAGGACGGCGAACAGTTCGGCACCGGGCAACTGTGCGCCCACGCTGCCCTCATTGGCCGAGCGATAGACGATGTTGAAAGTGGACTCGGCGGAAAGCCCGGTGAAATCCCAGTCCTGCGGACCGGGGGCTGTGAGCGAGCCGATGGTGCCGGGGCTGTTGTCAATGGCAAATCGCAAGGTATCCCCAGCAACGGGGAAGGTGGCATTGGTGACGGTGATTTGGGCGGAAAGGCCCGCAGATATACCGAACAGGATGGTAAAAGGTAAGGTTGTTTTCATGGATGAAAGTTTTTGGCAACATTATTTTACCAAAGGTAAAATCTGGGGGCTGGATTTTTCAGGAAGAGGGTGGAATTAGTTTTTGGGTGGAGTCCTCCTGCAAAATGCGGTAACAGAAGTGCCAAGCGGCATGATTAAACATGCCCACTATCAAATTTTTTAGCTTGCGCTTTTAAACCTTTTTCAAAAAAAACACTCTGACAGGCTTTCACACAAAATGCAATGCTGTAACAAGAGGTCTGTTGCCTTTGCGTAAAATCCATCACACACCATGCGACCACACCTTTTATTTTTGTTCGTTTTCCTCACAAACTGTCTGCAAGCCCAAACCAACCCCGCCATCTCCTCCTGGATAATCAACACGACCGGAGCAACCGGCTTTGCAGGTATTCCGACCAACGTGCAGCAGGTACAGTTTTCCGCCAACAATGTCTATGTCAGCACCAACAACATCGCAGATTGGATTCCCGTCGGGTACGACTGGCCGAACAACCCCTGGTTTCCTGAAAACCAGAATTACGTGTTCAAGATTACGCTCAACCCTGTTGAAAAGGTTAACAATAAAATCCCCACCCCTTATGGGCACATCGGCGTGTGGACCAATGGCGTTTCCATTTACAACCCAAAAGACGCCCACAGTTGGGAAGACGAAGAGGTCTGGTTTCAAAATGCTTTTTATTTTGAACACATCCACACCGAAACTTTCGACGATTGCCTCGGCCACCCCAACAACATGCACGAGTACCACCTGCACGTCAACCCGACCTGCCTGTACGACGACGAGGATGGCTCGCAACATGCGCCGCTCATTGGTTTTGCCTTCGATGGCTTTCCGATTTATGGTGCTTACGGTTTCGAGAATACAGACGGTACAGGCCTGGTCAGGAGGATGCGCAGCAGCTACCGCCTTCGGGACATTACCGACCGCACTGTTCTTCCCAATGGCACCGTCCTGCAGTCTTCGCAATTTGGCCCGCCGCTGACCACCTATCCCTTGGGTCCTTATGTGGAGGACTATGAATACGTCAACGGCTTGTGCGACCTCGACCAGTACAACGGCCGTTTTTGCGTGACGCCGGAATACCCGGAGGGCATCTACGCCTATTTCGTGACCCTCGATGAAGACTTGGAACCGATTTACCCTTACGTGCTTGGCT
>JAHEAS010000086.1 GCA_024642645.1 Saprospirales bacterium
CGCAGGTCGTTGAAGCCGATGGCCTCCGATTTGCGGAGCGCCTCCTGAAAATAGGGTAGCGCCTTGCTCGGCTGCCCCGCCTGTAGCTGCGTCTCGCCCATATTGTTGATGGTGATGGCTACCCCGTGCGCATCGCCGAGCCGCTGCCGGATCTCCAGCGAACGTTGCAGCAGCAGCACGGATTTTTCAAAAAGGCCTCGCATCGTGGCCACGGCGGCGAGGTTGTCGAAGGTGTAGCTGAGGGCGTTCTGGTCGCCTGTGCGTTCCAGCAGGGTGAGTTCTTGGGTGAAATTGGCCTCTGCCTCATCCAGCTTTTCCAGCTCTAAAAAGACCACCCCCCGGATGTCGAGGGAAGCTGTGATGCAGCTCGTGTCCTTGGCTTCGGTGCAGAGTTGGATGGCCTTTTCGAGATTTACCAGTGCCTTTTCGTGCTGTTTGGTTTTCTTGAAATAATTGGCCATTTCCCGCAGCACGTTGCCCTGCCCCACAAGGTCTTTTTGCCCTTCGTAAAGGTCGAGGGAGCGCTGGTAAAGGTCCAGCGCCTTTTCGTAATCGCTTTTGAGGTAATGAACCACGCCGAGATTTTTCAGCGTGAGCGCCTCCAGTTTGGGCAGTTTTTTTTGCTTCGCAATGGCCAGAGCCTGCTCACCGAGGGCTACTGCCTTGTCGTAGTTGTTGGAGTAAAAGGTGTAGAAATGCTCGTTGATGAAAGCCGCCTTTTGCTGCTCGTTCATTCCGGGCAGCATCGCAGCCAAGCTGTCGGCGGGGGATTGGGCCGACATGGAGTTTGCGAAGCACAACAAGGCCAAGAGTAACGGAGTCCAGTTTTTCATCGAGGCAAATAAACGGGAAATAGTTGTGCTTGTTCAGCTTATACTGAGCTGTAGTGCCAAATAAAATGCAAAGAATTATGCTTCTGCCGCCTTCACCCTTCCTGCCACATATTGCCGCTGCTTTTCCGCCGAATTCTTGTCTATTGCAAACGAGGTGATTTCAAACTGACCGTTTTCCAAAAAATGGATAATGGGCTGCCGTGCAGGAATGGACCAGGGGCATTCCTGGATATACTTCCCAAATAATGTCGATGCTGCGGTGGGGTTTTTATTTTCCGAGGTGACGGTAAAAGTGAATTGGTGCAGCTTGCTTTTCTGAACCGATTTGGAAATGACCGCTTCGCCTATATGGCTATAAGGTAAGATGATGGTTTCGCCTTCTTTGCTTCGCAAATGCAAGTTGCGTGGGCCGATGCACGCAATGATGCAATTGCTGCCCCCGTGAAGCATACTGTCCCCGATTAATGCGTTGTTTTCCAAACGGAAAAGTAGTCCTGGCATAAAGTCCTTCCAAAATGCCCGACCCGCTAACAGGATAAGTGAAATAATAAACAAGCTCATATAGGGACTGATAATAAATGTCCTGTAGGCAGTAAAAATCAAGAAAAGCGCCCATGCCAGCAGTTCCCCTCGAAACAACCAAATATCGAATAGGCGGTATGATTTGCGCTTTTTGACCAGCGGCAATACATACTGCCTGCTCAATTTGAACGCCAAAAATAGGACGGCGGCCATAAAAGCCAGCAATATCAATAATGCGATAGGAATTGGTTTAATCTCCATCATATCAATTCATTTTCATTCAACCATTTTTCTAAATAGTACCTGAACTCAGGCTTTAATACAAACAAATCTTTACCATGTATTTCAATGATTTTTGATTTATGAAGCTCATTGGTTGCATGGTCTATCCAAGCTTTATTTTCTTGCGAAAAGACCTGTTCCAATTGTTTTTTTGATAGTGATTTGTGCAGGAATATTTGCAACAATAAATAATGCCATTGACTGTCTTTTAGACTTGGAAACTCAAAATCAGCGGGATATCCCAATTCAAAATTATTGCTATCCTCTGTGTGCAAACTGGAAAGCCAGAGCCGGAGGCCAAAGCCCACATTGCCATTGGTTAATTTATGGAATTGACTAAAAAGTTTGTATTTAGATTTTTCCGAAAGCCGTTCTACCTTCTCGCTTTGATAGTAGATGTTTAATCCGCCCGTATGGTGGCGTGACCATATTACATGGCTCAAATGCACCCTGGAAAATGCGGTGAGCATTATTGTTGAAATAAGGGCATTGTCAATATTAGTAGTACGATTTAATAATTTAAAGGTATGCAGGTTGCAGCTCAACAGGAAATAATGCCTTTTACCAAATTTCCTAATGATATCAATCAACAAATTTAGGATTGTTTCACCACCTGGCGCTTTTAGCCACCAGGATTCAATGTCATCGAAAATAATGGTGGCGCCGGGCTTCAACTTTCTCAAAATCGTTTCTGGCGGGCCCTCCAGTCCAGTGGCATGTTCGAAGGCTTTTTGCAACGCGGCAGGCGTCAAAACTGTATTTGTTTGTTTCGTAATTCTGTATATATCTCCAGATAGCAATTGCTGGGCGATATATTCGGTGAAAAAGGTTTTGCCGCTCAAGGTTTCACCTGTTATCATTATGCCACCAGCGATACCTTCTTTTATATCTTCCAATGCTTTGCTCGCCGCTGTTATTTCTGCTTGGCGGCCTTCAGCTTTCCCTCCTATGTTGAGGTGTTTTCCCAAAAATAATTGGCGATAATAAAATGGGATGAGCGCTGCCGTTGTCTTTTTGATAGAAATATGCTCTATGAAATTTCGTAGCAAATCACGGTCGCTTCGCAACGCTTCATGCGCTCGCTCAAAGTTGGCCAGTGCTACATCCTCTTTCCTTCGATTAATAAAATCGAAGACATTTTTTATCCAATTTTCAATGGCTTTTTCTGCATTTTGCTGCCATGCCTTTATCCCCTTTCTCCTGCTATCCATCCGCACATATTGCAACAACTCATCCGCTTGGGATATGATATTGCCAATACCCAAAAGTGCTTCCGTAGCGTCGAACCGTTCATTTAATTCCATGATGAAATTCCGGGTGAAAGTCTCGGCGGCTGCTTGATTCTGAGCAATATCTGTAGTTGCTTTTTCAATAATTTCTGGCAGTATGGCCGAATTATTTTCCTCTTTTGCAGTTTCTATACCATAGGCGAGCAGGCTACTATTGTTGAAAATGCTGCCACTGATTTGGTTTAATTGTAGTCCCAATGAATTCAATTTGTCCTGAAATGGAGAAACGAAGTTGGTCTCGATGATATAATCTGCTATCTTAGATATGGACAATTTAATGGTGCTTATCCCATCGCCTTGTTCTTCCATGAAATTATTGAATGAGCTACTGTCCATTAATTCTACCTCTTCCGGTAAATTTTGGAATATCATTTGTAGGCTTCCCGTTAACTCCTCATTGACTTTATCCGTAGAATCGAAATCACTTTCTTGCAACTGGAAAGTAGCTGCGGAAATCTCTGAAATACTATAGCGCCCAATATCTTCATGCGTTTTCAAAATCGCAGATTGAAGCGACTTTATTTTTCCAGTTATCTTCTCGGCATAATCTCTTTTTACGGTTTTTATGGCATGTTCTTTTGTTTTAAACAATTGCAATATAGCATGATAAATTTGAAGCCCTGTTTCAAACTGCTGATGGAAAAGGAGTTGGTTTCGTTGCCAATATGCTGCATATCCGGCTATTTTATTCTTGGTCGCATTTGTTTTTTTGTGGCTTAATTTACTTTCTGCCTTGATTACTTTCCGGTTGAATGATAGGTCGGTGGAGGCAGCAGCCAACTTATTGCATATTGTTCTGTTGGCATTGCGCAAATGCGTCAGCGGTCTGTGCACCAGTTCTGCCGTATATTGGCGGAGTTGGTCAAAGTCTGTTGTGGTATCTATTTCTCCATGACTTTTTAAGGTGCCAATATTGTTGTCGTCTAAGTTTATTATCCTTGAGGATTTCAGAATATCTCGTATGGTTTTACGGCATTTGGAAATCAATAGCGCATTGGCTGACCCCATTTTTTGCAAAGCTTCATAAAAATCGCTTTGACCATTGGCCATTTGGTAATATTCCAGCGCATTTTTCCATTTTATTTTTATTGTTTCACCTGCAATAACTATTGAGATGGAAGGCGATGCCGTATTTACGATATTTAACCGTTCATGATTATATTTTGAGATGCCATCCGATAGTATCTTACTCAGAACTGGCAATTCTTCGGTATCGAATTTCTTTGAAACTTCAATAAACCCCTTTATTGACGCATTTATTTCTTCCTCATTTTTGCACTTTATATAGTTGAGCAATGCTATCTCCAATTCATTAATTAACTGTGAATAATGTTGCTGCAATACCGCCAAAGTTTGATTGGAAAAATCCAGGACTGCGCTTTCCATTTCTTCATCTAAAGTGGTGATGAGGTGCGCCAATTGCTGATTTGCTGGCAGCGCCAAGCTGGTCAGGCCGCTTTCAACCCCAACGGGATAATCCTCTTTTTTCTCCATTTCATGGAGCGCCAGTTTAGTGACTTCAAAAGTGGAAGAAGCCTTTACCATTAAAGTGGTGCCAATGATACTTACCAGTTCATTGGTCTGTTCCACAAAATGCGCTTCCTCGCCTGACTTGATATTTGGAATGCCGGTAAATATGAGGTCAGCATCGGCTGATATTACCTTCATCAACTCATAATAGGGGGTTTTGTCCACCTCATTATTTATCACTTTTATTTCCGCCTCCATTCGATATTCATCCAATAGCCGCTGAATTCTATTCTCAATAACCTTGCGGTCCACATTATAGTTGTTCACTAACAAAACCCGAATCTTGGCTTTTCGCCAGTCCGGTGAAGCACTTATGAATTTTGCCAAATGCAGCATCAATTCCGCACTATTGCTGAGGCCCCGCCACCATAAATCTATCTGTTCTTTTTTTCTGAAACCCCAGCGTTTGTCGTAGTCGAGGTAAAGCACGTTGTAGTCGAGGTCAATCAGTTTTTGGGTCATTTCGGCGAACCATATTGGGTCTTCCGTATTTTTTGCCCAGCCCATCAAAACAGTGTTTGGGTCAATCCCGGAAAAGCCAAAAGTAGTGGCAATGGTTTCGATGCCTTTGAACACGTTGTTCACTTCAATACGCCGACCGAATATGCCATACTTCTGCAACAGCTCGTCCGTTACATTTTGGTCGTGTTTTGTGAAAAGTACCTCCGAACTTTTGTTTTCCACCAAATCAAAATTAGTCACCATGCCTGCCTGTCCGGCCAGTGCCTTGCTGAATTCGAGTAGGTAAGGTCGCTGGTCCGAGCTCCCGCTGAACAGCATGATATTGGGCTTCCAGTTGCGCTTGTGGTCATCTGCGGACTCCATGCGCTTTAACCCTTTTTTTACCACCGTTGACCATACGCTCTGCCAAATATCGCCCGTGCCCAGAGCTATTTGTTTGCGCTGCAACCAAACAAATATCCCTCCGATGATGACAAAGGCCGCTACCATTGCCAACATGTCCAACTTGAACATGACGACAAAAGTGGCCACAAAGCCAGTAAATCCAATCCATTTATTGACCCGGAAAGTTGGCTTGAAATCGGAACTGGCCCAGCTCTCCAGAAAGAAGGCGATATTGATAAAACTATAAGCGGCGAGGTAAAACATGGACACCACTCGGGCAATCATATCCAGCTCGCCGATGAGAATGCCTGCCTCCGCAATGATGACCGTCAAGATGAGTGCATTCCGGGGTTCATTGTCTAAGCCCACGCCCTTGCCAAAAAGCTTTGGCGTGATGCGGTCAACGGACATCGCCTGCAAAATGCGGGGGCCGCCGAGGATGCCACCCAACGCCGAGGACAAGGTAGCGCCCCAAATCCCGGCCACCACGGCAGGGGCAAAAAGCGCTATTTTCATCAGGATATTGTTGTCCGTTCGCAGGATATCTGGGCTGACTTTCATTCCGATAAAAACAACCAATCCTAAGTACACGACAAATCCAACAGCAATGGCCGCAATCGTGCCCGTAGGGATGTCTTTTTTAGGGTTGCCCAAATCGCCCGACATGGCGATGCCCGCCGTAAAACCCGTGACCGCCGGAAAGAAAATGGCAAAAACCGTTTCCATCGGAACACCTCCCTCGCCACCGAAGGCAGGCACGGTTTCAGGAACAAAATTGGAGTGCCCAAAGAAGATGGCCACCAGCGAAATGGCAATGGCTGCCATGATGAAAAACTGCGCACGGATGGCGATGGATGTGCTGACGAAGGCTAGGATAGTCAGCGCCAGCAGCGTCAAACTGCCTGTGCTTCGCAAGCCGTTGATGGAGGTGTCCAAGCCCAGGTAGGCGTTAAAACTCTCGCTGAAACCCACCAAATACAAGGCGATGCTGAAAGCCGTTCCCGTAAAAAGCGTCATGCCGATGGCACCACCGATGGGCAAGCCGAGGCTTCTGGAAAGCACGTAGTACACCCCGCCAGCCCCCACTTTTTTGTCGGTAGCAATGGAAGAAATGCTCAGGCCCGTGCTGATGGAAATCACATGCGCTATAATCACAATGATGATGGCGCCCCACATCCCTGCATTTCCGACCACCCAGCCCAGTCGCATGTACATGATGACGCCGAGAATGGTCAGCAAGGAAGGCGTAAACACCCCGTCGAATGCTCCAAATTTTTTTTGTCCTGCCATATTCAAGGAGGGACTTGCATCCCATTTCAAACTAATTTTAACCGGAAGCCAGTTGCCGTGGCTTCAAAAAAGCAATAGTAAGGCTTTAAATTTAATAGCTTGTTAGTCCCTACACAATCTGTTCAGGCTAACCTGCAAAAAATCGGCTACCAACAAAAATGCTGGTAGCCGATTACCTTGAAATACAAACGCTGTGATTGTTGTCCCATCTCGTTCACTCCTCCCACACCTTCAAAAACCGCCCATAAGCAGGCAGACCCGTCTCCTCGCCCCTTGCAATCACATTGTAAGCGCCTGATTTCCAGTCAAATACCAGTACAGGAATGGCATTGCTACCCTTGTCCAACTGCACTTTCATGGAATGGACAGGACGACCCGGCTGGTCGTAAAAATCCAGCGTGGCGGCCTGCTCTACGGGCGAGAACACGTCCACCGTCACCTGATAGCTGGTGGGGCTTGGGTAAAAGCGGTCGAGAACAAGCCGCTGGCGGTCGTCCGGGCGGGCGATGCCAGTGCCGCCGCCAGCACCGAAGCTGGTCACGTTCACGTCCTTTTCAAGGTAACAGATGTCGCCCCAGCCGTTGTTAATCAGTTTCACCTGAATGTGATAAGTACCAGCGTTCAGGTTGTTGATAGTCAATGGGTTGGCGCAGTTGTCCAAGCACTGGAAGTTGAGCGTCCAGTTCGGGTTGAAAACCTTGATGAGGACGTGCGGGGCCGTTGCGCCAGCGATGGTCAGGCTGTTGGTGCCGGGTGTGATGGTGATGGCGTTGCAACCCGTGGGGGCGCCACCTGTGACGGTCAGCGGAAGTAGGAAGTTGTTGTTGTTCTCGTTGCTTTCCGCAATGGCGTTGGCCGCATCAGCCACCAAGATGAGTTGGTAATTGCCGGAGGCAATATTGGTCGGAACCGTTGCATTCAATTGCTGGCTGCTGTTTGCCGCAGGCAAAAGGTTGAGGCCAGTTATGCTCCCTACGAATATATCGGTGGCTGGACTGTAAACATTGTCCGTAGAAAGCACGGCCCTGATTTCAAAATTGTTCGCAGCGCCTAAATCCATGTTGAACACCGATAAATAGGGTGTGAAACTACTGCCTGCCTGCACTGGATTGGGGTAAGCGCTTGCATTGAAAATGGCGAGGTCGGGTTTCGGGTTCGGCGTTTCGACGCAGTTCAGTGCCTCAATGAACACGGCATTGTTCTTTTCCGACAAGAACACCAACTCGTTGCCCGAAATGGCCAGCCAGCGTACAGTGCCTGGGGCCGACAGCTTCACGTATTTCTCCCAAATGACGGTACTGTTCTGTTTTTTCTCCAATCGCACGATTGCATTGGGTGGATAGACTGGATAGGGCAACGACTGGGTATGATAGCCTGCAATGGTGCTGCCGTCCGTCAGTCTAACCTCCCACTTGTAGCTGCGGGAGCCGTAGCCCATCGAAGTCTGTTCGGAAACGCTCGACAGGTAGTCAACCACGAACTGGCCGTTCTCAAAATGCCCCATCCGGCTTGTAGCGCCGTACCAGCTTCCCCGGTGGGCATAGTTGGAAAAACTGCTGTTGACCACAAACTGCCCACAATTGGCCTGCCCTATTGTGGCTGATGCCCCCCATGCCGCTTGTTCGAGGTTCACGTTTGACAGCACTTGCAGGTTGCCATTCATCACCAAAAGGTTGGCTGACATGGTCGGGGTGTTACCCAGCCGCAATGTCATGGCCAGTTCATTGGCCGAGACCTGCAAGGCCGAGACCACGCCCACATAGTAAGGCTGCCCAAAACTGCCCACTGCGCCCGTTTGCTGCGCAACGATATTGCCGTCCGTGCGGATGGCATATAGCTGGGTATCGCCCGTTTTCAAGGCAAAAATCATATAGCCGCCACTGAATTCCGTAAAATTCGAGAAGTAGGCGTATTGGCTCGTAAGTGCTGCGGGTATGGGATAGCTGTATGACACCGTCGTGCCCATCAGTTTTTCCAAGTTGCCGTTGGCAATGCGGTACGTTGGCTGGACAGGCGGAGCAGCAATTGCCTGGTCGCCAACGACCTGCCCAGTGCCATCCAGCGTTGACTTACGGTAGCTGCCGCTGTTCATATAACTGACCTCCAGGTTGCCGTTGGCCGCATGGCCAAGGCACGAGATAGCGCCCCCGCCAATCAAGTCATCGCAAACGCCCGGCCCAGCCGCCGCCTGCACGAGGAAGGGCGCCGACACGGTGTTGTTGTTCTCGTTACTCTCCGTCACCTGCGCATCGGCGTCCACCCACAGGTGCAGGTAGTATTGGCCAGCGGGCAATGTGCTGGGCAGCATGGATGCGCCCGGCACTTCCGCCACGCTGAAGCCGGCGATGAAATTGCCCGTGGGCACGACGCCATCCTGTATGCCCGTAGTGCTGAAAGTCGGGCTGGTCGAAATCCAGGCCCGCACGATAAAGTCCTGCGGGGCATTGCCATTGCCGATATTGGCGAGTTCGAAGTTATAGGCCAAAACCTGCCCCGGTGTGCCAGGCCCGTTGGAGAATATAAGATTTGAAATGGTCAAATCCGGTGTCAAAACAGGTGGTTGGCTGCCGCCGGTGCTGGCCTCGTCGTCCTGGTTCGGGGTAGGC